>CAMBJF010000198.1 GCA_945867875.1 uncultured Ruminococcus sp.
GATAGCGTAGCGTCTCGTGGGCTCGGAGATGTGTATAAGAGACAGGAGTGATATAATGAATTTTTAAACGGTGATTTAAACCGGGTTGCTTGATACGTGCCCTCTTTACTGGACAACCAGTAAAGAGGGCATTTTTGTATAGTAATACTAATCTTCAAACCAACTATAGACAAAGCTCTCAAAATATGATATACTAAAAAGGGTGATAGAAATGCCAAAAAAGTATATCATAAGTGTTGAAGAAGCAGAAGAAATAAGAGCATATCGAGAGTGTGTTACAGATAAATATACTGACCGAAGATTATATGCGGTACAGCTGCTCGGCGAAGGGATGAAGCCAAAGGACTTAGCAGAAAAACTTGATGCAGACAAAAGACAAATAAGCAGATGGGCAGCACAATTTTGTAACGGCGGAGGAATAAAAGGACTCATTCCCAAAGTTGGAGGAAGAATTCGTGAAAATATGAGTTTAGAAGAAGAAGCAACTCTTTTAGAACAATTTAAAGAAAAAGCAGAAAAAGGTCAGCTTGTTGAAATAAGTGAAATAAAAGAAGCATATGACAAGGCTATAGGACATAAATCAGGTTCCGCTCAGATATATCGTATTCTTCACCGTCACGGCTGGCGAAAAGTAATGCCAAGAAGCAAACACCCGCAAAAAGCAAGCAATGAGGCGATAGAAGCCTCAAAAAAATTAAAGCAAAAGTAGAAAGTAACTTTAACAATTTAAATCGCAACAAATATGATAGGGTACGACTTATGTTTCAGGACGAGGCAGGCTTCGGCAGGATAAATAAACCGAAGTATTGCTGGTGTGAAAAGGGTATAAGACCATCAGTGCCTTGTCATCATATAAGAGAATACAGATATGTATATGGTGCAGTTGAACCGCTTACAGGTGAAAGCTGTTTTGTTGTTATGCCATATTGCAATACCGAAAGTATGAATATGTTTTTGGAAGAGTTAACGAATACATTTCCAAAAGATAAGATCATATTGGTGTGCGACGGAGCTGCTTGGCATAAATCAGGTTCATTAATAATACCCGAAAATATTGAACTTGTTTTTATTCCGCCGTACACACCGGAAATGAATCCAATCGAGCAGATATGGAAAGAGATAAGAAAACGTGGTTTTAAAAATGAAGTGTTTCAAACACTTCAAAAGGTCGTTGACAGACTTTGTGATACTATTTGCTCATTGTCCAATGAAACCATTAAAAGTATTACCGGAAGAGATTGGATTTTATCTATATGCTGATTGAAGATTAGTATAAAAGCCCAGTTTTACTGAGGTGGAAATGCTTAAAGCTATAGACAAAAACCTCATTGATCATTATAATTTTGCCGACCGCAAGTAAAATAATGACAAGGAGGAAGAGCCGAAGAACAACATAAATATCGTAATGTTTGTACAGCCTGGACTGCTGTATTTGTTTGATAAGCTTATTGGAAAAAATCAGAGAACCAAGGAGGTCATTTCACAATGAAAAATATAAAGAAAGTCAGTGCAGCGGCAATGTCCGTAATGCTTATGGGTTATCTGGCAGTTCCCGTGTTTGCCGAAGCGGAGCCGTCAGAAAAAGAAGAGGTCATTTACATTATGACCGATGCTTTCGGCAATGTGACAGATATGGAAGCGGTCAACATTTTTTCGGGCGGAGATATCACCGACTACGGAGATTATTCCGCTGTTAAGATACTCAATACTACCGACAGGATAACTCATGTCGGAAGTGATGCCGATGTGGTGTTCTTTGTTTCCGATAAAAACACCAATGTGGATTCCGTGCAGTTCGTTATCAAAACAGCTGCGGTTGAAAAAGCGAAGATCGCAGCAAGTGCCGCAGCAGAAGAAGCTCCACTTACATTCTGGCAAAAACTGTTTCGTCTGTTCAGTCTGTATTGATACATTGAGAAAATGAAAAGGCTTTGATCGGATATTGATGGACTGAATATGGAAACGGTATAATTAAACACTTTACATTTTCCTGATTTTATGTTACAATAAAAAGTAACTTAAAGAGTGACAGGAGAAATAAAAATGTCCATATCAAGAGAACTCCTGCCCGTGCTGCTGTCTGAAAAAAGAAATGGCATCAAGGGCGGGATATACAATAAAATGCAGGTGGATTTTGCATATAATTCCAATCACATTGAGGGAAGCCGCCTGTCACACGAACAGACACGTTATATCTATGAAACACATACCATAGGCGAACCTGCATCGGTAAACGATATTTTCGAGGCAGCCAACCATTTCAGGTGTTTTGACTATATACTTAACACTATAAATGAGCCGATATCGGAAGAGTTTATCAAAGAGCTTCACCGTATCCTTAAATCAGGCGTTATTTCCGATGATGATTCTGCTGTAGTGGGGGACTACAAGAAATATCCCAATACAGTCGGTGAGATAACCACAACTCTTCCCGAAGATGTTCCGAATGCAGTCAGAGCATTGACAGAGCACTTTTCAGCCCTTGATTCGGCAGATATGTATGATGTGGCTGAGTTTCACGCCGAATTTGAAAAAATACACCCATTTTATGACGGCAACGGGCGTATAGGCAGGCTGCTTATGCTGAAAATATGTTTGCAAAATGACATAGTTCCTTTCATTATAACCGATAAGATGAAGTTTTTTTACTATACAGGGCTTAAAGAGTGGCAGGTCATGCAGAAATATTCCCGTCTGATAGATGTATTCCTTGAGGCGCAGGACGATATGAAAGCAGCCCTTGATTATTTCAGGATCGATTACGATCATACCGAGGTCACTTCAAGAGGACTTATAAATAAGAGAAGAATATGACTCCAAACAGTGCAGATATGCTGTCTGTTTTTATGGACAGCATATCTGCACCGTTTTTGAAATTGGCTTTTGTCATCATAATTTTTGACATCAATTACAAGCACATTCTGCACAAAAGGTCATTGTATCTTCAAAGTTTTTATGTTATGATTAAAATAGTAAAAGATACAAAAAACAAACGGAAAGGTAAAATACTATGAATTCAAAAAAATTATTCGGAAAGGTCGGGGCGGCTGCACTGAGTGCGGTAATGACTATTGCATTGTGCGGCTGCACAAGTGCTGAATCGCCGCAGTTTTCATTGGGTGAAGCACCTGTAAGAACTGCGTCATCGGGTGTAAAAATTGAAAATATCAGTGATATACGCTCTAAGGACCCTGCCAATACCAATCCGCTTATATCAAACATTTTCTGTGCCGATCCCACATCAGTGGAATATAACGGAAGGCTGTACATTTACGGCACTTGTGACCAGCAGCAGTACGAAGCTGTAGGTGCGGACGGAAAGAATACCTATGAGCATATCAAGTCACTTGTTATGCTTTCTACCGATGATATGGTAAACTACACTTATCACGGACGCATAGAAGTTGACAAAATATGTCCGTGGATAATCGCCTCCTGGGCACCGTCAATAGTATCCCGTGAGGCAGAGGACGGACTTACGCATTTTTATCTGTATTTTTCAAACAGCGGCTGGGGCACTGGAGTTATGACTTCAACATCTCCCACAGGACCCTGGAGCGATCCCCTTGGCACATCACTTATTGACGGAAATACACCGGGCCTTGACGGCTGCAATTCACCCTTTGACCCAGGTGTATGCATTGACGATAATGGGACGGGATGGCTTTCCTTTGGCGGAGGAACAGACAGTGCAAGAATTGTAAGGCTTGGGAGCGATATGATAAGCCTTGACAGCGAGATCACCAAAATACCCTCACGCTATCATTTTGAAGCAAGTGAGATGAACTTTATCAATGGCACTTATGTCTATACATACAACAATGATTGGAATAATCATCTCAGCGGCTGGGATATCAAAGGCGTGCTGCCACCTCCGGGCTGCAGTATGTCATATATGACAACAAAAACTCCACTTGATCCCGAAAGCTGGGAATACCGTGATTATTATTTCAAAAATCCGGGTGAGCAGGGACTTGAATACAGCAACAATCACACCCATCTGCAGAAATACGGTGATAATTATTACTTGTTCTATCATTCACTTTTCCCGCAGAGGGGTTTGGGAACGGAAGGCGGCTTCAGAAGTCTTTGTGTAAATGAAGCATCGGTTGATGAAGCTTCGGTAACTATTGAGAAGGTATCAGCTTCAAAATCGGGTGTAAGTCAGATAAAGCCCCTTGATCCGTATGAACCAGTAAAAGCTTCAACTATTGCAGCCTGTGCAAACATCTCATATGAACAGAAATCTGACGGTGAAGTTATTGTTATAAGCGGCAATGGTGACGGAAAGGCTTCGTGGATATGCGTCCGTGGAGCAGATATGGGAAAATCGGCAGAATATTTTGCAGCAAGAGTCAGAGGCAAAGGCAGGATAGATGTTTATTTGGGAGAAATTGAGGGAGAACCCTGCACCTCAATTGCTTTTAACAGTAATGACTGGAGTGTGGTTTACAACAGGTTTGATTCCAAAATCAGCGGAACAAATGACATTTATTTTGTTCCTGTCTCTTATACACATCTCCGAGCCCACGAGACGCTACGCTATC
>CAMBJF010000199.1 GCA_945867875.1 uncultured Ruminococcus sp.
TTTTTAACCCCTAATCCGCTTGCGAATTAGGGGTTATTCGACAGACTGAGCCGCTTTGATACTAAGCATCAAAGCGGCTTTTGTATGTTCTGTGTAAAATCTGCATCAAATGTCTGTGGAAATATTGACTATGCATTTTCGGGGTGCTATCATAATATTCGGAGATGAATTTTATGATGGAAATAATTATTATATGCGTTGCGGCTGCATTTTTTGTGGGAGAAGTGATAATGCTTATCGGCGGGGGCATAATTATGTTCCGTGAGCGTTACTGCTACAGCCGTGAAACAAGCAAATATCTGAGCGGTGAGCACAGCGATGTTATGGCGATGTGCTATCCCGAATGGAGCTTTACCCCAAGGATAAGAAACGGTGAAGCCAAAAGGTGCATATCGAGGATACAGAGACCCGAATGGGGCAGGTACAAATATTTTGCGGGTATGCTTGAAAAGGAAAGCGTTTCGGTGAAGATGTTCGTCACCGTTGTTGAGGGACACGAGGAATCAGACGGACCCTATGCTGAGCATTATGTTCCCACACGTTATTACAACTGTTTTATTTTTGAGGCAAAGGAAAAGCTTGACAAATGCGGCGGCATTACTGTGAAACCATACAGCGGACTTGAAAAGCTGACGGTCCAGCCGTTCATCTCTCTGGGACAGCGTTTTTCGGATATCGGCGACCGAAAGTATGATATGAATGCGTCTGTCAGCGGCGGATATGTGAAAGAGAATATCTGCTCCGTTACATACGGCGGCATTCAACGCCGCAGGTGGCAGAAAATTGAAGAGTCGGGCGTTTTGAGCGAGATAGAGGAGCTTTTCGGTGAGAGCTGTGCTAAAATGCATCTGTTTTTCAGCGAGGGAAAGCTCACGCTTGCGGTAAGTATTAAGATGTCGGACGGCGAGATGTATGACGGTCACAATGATCTTGCTGCGGAAAATCCACGTATCACAGAATATGCGGCAAAGGTGGTCGCAGAGCTGGCAGAGCTGCTCAGATGAAAAAAATCCTGCAAACTCAGTATTTGCAGGATTTTTTATGCGCATTTTACTTATCAGTTCAGTTTATCATAGCATACAAAGCTGTCAAGGCTTTTTCGCTTCTTTTCGGGGGCAGTAACATCACCCGAGGGGTATCCCACTGCAAGGATATTTACAGGCACAAGTTCATCGGGCAGGGCAAATTCCGCCTTTATCACATCGGGCTTGAAATAGCATATCCATACGCTTCCAAGACCAAGTGAAGCACTTTCGAGCATCATATGGTCGGTAACGATTGAAGCATCGATATCCGTTGTCTGCATTTTGTCAAAGGGGCGTGTCCACGCTTTTGAGCGGTCGGCAAGCACAAGGAGAGCGAGGGGGGCACCGTAGATATCAGCAGCCTTTCCAAGCTTTTCAAGTGCTTCCTTTTTCCTGATGGCAACTACCTTTACTGGCTGAATATTTGCGGCGGTGGGGGCGAGCCGTCCTGCTTCGAGTATTATTCCGAGCTTTTCGTCCTCAACGGGAACAGGCGAATATTTTCTGACGGAGAACCTTTTTTCGGCAAGCTTTAAAAATTCCATAATTTTTATTCCTTTTGCTGTACAGGCTTGATTTATTTGATCGATCATAGTATAATTATATCAGCATAATTTACTTTTGGCAAGTACGCACTTTTTTGTAATGTACTGTCAAAAAAGTAAGTATAAGGGGAATGATATTATGAAAATCTGTCCAAACGGTTTCAACTGTCCTGTTGAGGCAACTATTGAGCTTATCGGCGGAAAATACAAATCTGTGATACTATGGCATCTCAGCAAGGAGAAAAAGCGGTTCAGCGAGCTGAAAAGGCTTATTCCGAGGGCTACGGAAAAAATGCTTGCCCAACAGCTAAGAGATCTTGAAAATGACGGACTTATCATCAGGACGGTGTATCCCGTTGTGCCGCCGAAGGTAGAGTACAGCCTTTCCGAGCTTGGAAGGACAATAGTGCCCGTGCTTGATGCAATGTGCGGCTGGGGAGAGGGGTACCTTGCTTCCGTAAAGGGCAAGGCAGATATCGACGAGCAATAAAAAAGATGCAGTTTTGAGCTGCATCTTTTTATTCAGCTGTCTTTGCGTCTGTTTTTTTCTGCCTGTAAGCCCAGAACTTGTTTATCACAAAATTCAGCGGCACATTTATGCAGATGTTGAGCAGGGGAGCGATATCCACAGCCAGCTCGTGATTATCCATTGAAATGCCGAAGCCGTTCACAAGGTCTGTGATGGGCGGCGTGAAGCGGTCTATCTTCAGAACGTCTATCCACAGCACAAGCAGGACGTTGTTCAGAAAAAGTCCCGTGAATGCATATGCGGCGTAGGTTTTCAGAAGCACCTGCCACCATACACGTTTTTCAAGGCTCTCGTCCTCCTTGAAAACCACCTTTGTCTGCCATAAATATGCGTGGAGAACGCTTATGATAAAGGCGATTATGCTGGCGGCAAGATAATGCATACCCAGTGCCACGCATATCATATATATTACCTGATTTACAAGGGTGTTGAGCACACCCACGATGCCAAAGCTCACAATTTGCTTAAGAAGCCTGCTTTTCATATCATACCTCGAAAAAATTATTACCTCTTGATTATAGCATATGACAAGGCGAAAATCAAGACTTTCTTATCATTGGAATATAAATTATGCCGTCCTCGAAGCGCTCCATATCCGTGGGGATAAAGCCAAGCCTGCGATAAAACATTTCTGCGGGCGGGGCGGCATTGACGGTAAATGAGCTTTCGGGAAGATCTTCACATATCCGCTCAAAAAGCTCTTTCCCCACGCCTGTATTGCGATGTTCGCCGTCAACAAAAGCAAGGCTTATGTGGCTCTTGTACCGTACCGCCATCATACCGATGACGGTGCAGTTTTCCGAGCAGATGTAGATTTTCATATTGCCCGATGCAATGTGCTTTTTCAGCTCATAGCCTGTGACGAATGCCGCAAAATGCTCCCGCCCCGAGGGGGGATATATTTGCGCTTCAACTTCATCGAACACCCTGAGGGCAAGGGACAATGCCTCGTTTATGCGGCAGTCATCAGGAGGCAGCAGCTCTGTTACTCTCATTTTCTGTCAGCAAGGGCTTCATAGGGACGGTGGGTGCTTACGCTCTTGTATGCGGGACGGATTATCTTGCCTGCGTTGGAAAGCTCCTCAATGCGGTGAGCAGACCAGCCTGAAATTCTTGCAATGGCGAAAAGGGGTGTGTAAAGCTCAGGGGGGATACCCAGCATACTGTAAACAAATCCGCTGTAAAAGTCGATGTTTGCGGAAACGCCCTTGTAGATGTGGCGTTCTCTTGAAATTACCTGAGGAGCAAGCTTTTCAACAAGATGATAAAGCTCCAGCTCCTTTTCCATACCCTTTTCCGTTGCAAGCTTGTCAACAAAGGTGCGGAAGATGTTGGCTCTGGGGTCGGAAATGGAATAAACTGCGTGACCCATTCCGTAGATAAGTCCTGCCTTGTCGAAAGCTTCCTTGTGGAGGAGCTTTGTGAGGTAATCGGCAATTTCGTCCTCGTCTGTCCAGTCGGAAACATTCTGCTTCATATCCTCAAACATTGCCGTTACCTTGACATTTGCGCCGCCGTGCTTGGGTCCCTTAAGAGAGCCGAGAGCTGCGGCAATGGCTGCATAGGTATCTGTTCCGGAAGATGTTACAACGTGGGTAGTGAATGTGGAGTTGTTTCCGCCACCGTGCTCTGCGTGGAGGACAAGGGCGATGTCAAGCACCTTTGCTTCGAGCTCGGTGAACTTGCTGTCGGGGCGGAGCAGGTGGAGTATGTTCTGCGCTGTGGAATATTCGGGCATAGGCTGGTGGATTATAAAGCTCTCGCCGTCAAGGTAATAATTCTTGCACTGATAGCCGTAAACTGCGATAAGGGGCATAAGTGCGATAAGCTCCAGAGACTGTCTCAGGACGTTGGGGATAGATGTGTCGTTGGGATAATCGTCATATGAAAACAGGGTGAGAACGCCCCTTGAAATGCTGTTCATAATATCGCTGCTGGGGGACTTCATCATAATGTCACGGACAAAGGTTGTGGGCAGCTTTCGGTAGTCCGCAAGGAGGGCGCAGAATTCGCTCAGCTCATCGGCTGTGGGGAGCTTGCCGAAAAGGAGAAGATAGGTTATTTCCTCAAAGCCAAAGCGCTTATCCTTTCCAAAGCCTGTAACAAGGTCGTTTATGTTATATCCTCTGTAGTAAAGACGGCCGTCGCAGGGTATCATTTCGTTGTCCTCGACGGTATAGGAAACTATCTCGGAAATTTCCGTAAGACCCGCAAGAACGCCCTTTCCGTTAATGTCTCTGAGACCCCTTTTGACCTCGTATTTGGTGTAAAGCTCAGGGTCAATCCTTCCGTTGCCTACGCACATATCGGCGAGTTTCTCGATCTGGGGAGTCACCTGTGAAAAGCTGTAATGTGACGCCATTTACCTCAATCCTTTCTTCATAGTTATGTAATCACTTCTGTCTCTTATACACATCTGACGCTGCCGACGATATGCAGTGTGTAG
>CAMBJF010000200.1 GCA_945867875.1 uncultured Ruminococcus sp.
GATAGCGTAGCGTCTCGTGGGCTCGGAGATGTGTATAAGAGACAGGTATAGCTTAAAGCTATATTATAGAATATCTCTGCCCCCACAACAACATTTCTGCACCGTAAAATGGCAATGGAATTTCTCGTATCCTCTTGATTATTTTCAACAAATATGCTATAATCACATAAAAGATATTTGTGCGTTTCAAATAATATCAATCATTATAGGGAGGAATGCGGAATGCTGAAAAATGCTAAGGTAAATATGGACGAACATACAAATTACAAGGAGCTTATCTCACAGCTTCGTCAGGAACTGTCGGGACTGCAGCTCAAAATAAGAGACAAAAAGCTCCCCGTCATAGTTGTGTTTGAGGGCTGGAGCGCTTCAGGAAAAGGCAGCCTTATCGCAGAAATGATAAAATATCTTGACCCGAGATTTTTCAAGGTACATTCATTTCTCCCCGCCACACCCTCCGAAATGCGCTATCCATTGCTGAACCGTTTCTGGAAGGATATCCCAGAGTACGGCAAGATGCTCATAATGGACCGAAGCTGGTATCAGGAGCTTGCCATTGCCCGAATGGAGGAGGACATTTCTTCAAAGGAATATAACGGCAGAGTGAAAGCTGTCAACACCTTTGAACGTCAGCTCAGCGATGACGGATATCTTATAATCAAGCTGTTTCTTCATATTTCAAAGGAGGAACAGGCACAGCGTTTTGAAAAGCTCTGCGATAATGATGACACGAGCTGGCGTGTAACAAAGCTTGACAAAAAACGTCACAAACATTATGACGAATACTTCGATGCATTCGATGATATGACCGAAAAAACAAACACCGCCTATGCACCGTGGAACATCATTGACGCCACTGACAAAACTTTTGCAAAATATCAGATGTTCAGCATAATCACTGAGAGCATTACAAAAGCCCTTGAAGGAAAGCGGCAGCCAAATCCCATAAACGAGGTATTTTCCCTCCTCACAATGCCCGCACTGGCAGACATATCACTTGATGACAAGGTGCTTTCCCCCGATGAATATGCGGAGCAGCTGAAAAAGTGTCAGAAAGAGCTTTCAAAACTCCACAACAGACTTTACCGTGCAAAGATACCTATGATAATCGCTTTTGAGGGCTGGGACGCAGCAGGCAAGGGCGGTGCAATAAAACGAATCGCATCGGCTCTTGACCCCCGTGGCTACGAAGCCGTGCCCATAGCCGCTCCTGACAAAACAGAGCTTGCGCATCATTACTTATGGCGCTTTTGGAACCGTATCCCCAAAACAGGTCACATTGCCATATTTGACCGCACATGGTACGGCAGAGTTATGGTGGAAAAAATTGAGGGCTTCACTTCTCCCCAGCGCTGTGGGCAGGCGTACAACGAAATAAACGAGTTTGAAAAGGAGCTTACTGACAGCGGCGTTATCATCGTGAAATTCTGGCTTCAGATAGATAAGGACGAGCAATTGAAACGCTTTACCGAGCGTCAGAACACTCCCGAAAAGCAGTGGAAAATAACCGATGAGGACTGGCGCAACCGTGAAAAATGGGACAGCTATGAAGCAGCCGTCAATGAAATGCTCTGCCGAACTTCTTCTGCATATGCGCCTTGGAATGTTATCGAAGCAAATGACAAGCTTTACGCAAGGATAAAGGTGCTTAAAACTGTTATAAATGCGATAAATGACAGGCTGGGTGAATGAGATATCATACTACTCGTGAAAAACATATTCCGAAACACAGCGGCAGTTTTATCCGCTGAAATGGGATAACAGGACCGTTACCGAGGGCATTTTCGGCACGATGTCAGCGAAAGGGAAATTCTACTACACGTTATTCGAGAAGCATTCCGTCAAGGGTGATAATATCCTTGTGGAGTGCTTTTTGTTTCGCTCCTCTGACCCCAATGCTCTGGGTGACAGAGTTCCGCTGTCGGTGCTTTATCCCGATATGGCGGACACGTTCACGTATGCTATGGACACTCCCCTGTTTCAGTATTTCAAGACCGATTTTCCCAGCAATATTCCTACGGAGCTGCCCCTTGGCATAAGCTGTTTTGCAAACTGCGAGGACACGCTCAAAGCCCTTGATGTGGCATTTGACAGCTTTGCAAGGGAATTTGTTCTCGGAAAGAAGAGAATAATCGTGCCAAGCTCCTGCATTCGCACCGTGGTAAATCCCGAGACAGGAAAGACGGAGCGGTATTTTGACGCTGATGACGAGGTTTATCAGGCGCTGAAATGCGATGAGGACAAGGATCTGAAAATCACCGACAACACGGTGGAGCTGAGAATTTCTGAGCACGTTGACGGCATAAATGCGCTGCTGAATATTCTGTGCTTTCAGGTGGGTTTGTCTCCCGGCTCGCTTTCGTTTGACAAGGCGGGCGGCGTTAAAACTGCGACCGAGGTTGTATCCGAGGAGAACAAGACGGCGGTCACTATCCGATGTCAGAAAAATCTCCTTGTTGAGTTCATCGAAGAGATGTGCAGGGCTGTGCTCAGGCTTGCGATGATCACGGGCGAAGTTCCGAACGGTGATTTTGAGGTAACTGTGGCATTCAAGGACAGCGTTGTTATTGATGACAACACGCTTATTCAGAACAACATAAATCTTGTGGCGGCGGGCTTGAAGTCCAAGGTTTCTGCCATTATGGAGGTTATGAAGTGTGACGAAGAGGCGGCAAAGCGGGAGCTTGAACGGATAAATGCGGAGAGTGCTGTTCTTGGAGTTTCGGACGGTGACGGCTTTGTAACTTCGGGCGGTGATGCAGGTGACGAGGGAACAGTATGACGAGCTTTCGGCTCCGCTTGTGCGGGTGCTGCTGGATATGGAGGACGATATCCTCAGAGAAATTGCGGCGCAGCTTTCACGGGACGGGGATATTTCCGATACGTCAAAATGGAGGATAAGGCAGCTTGCGAGAGCGGGACGGTTCGACAAGAGGGCGGCGGCTATCATTGCGGGATATTCCGAGGTCGAGGACGGTCAGGCTATGGACGCTGTTCTTACGGCGGCTGAGACTGAGATCGGATATCTTGACAATGCGGTGCAGGCGGCAAATGCTGCGGGGCTGTCGGAATATTTCTCGGACATTCCTGCGGAGGAATCTGCTCTCGGTGCGGCGAAAGCTTTCCAGAAGCAGGCGGCGAGTGACCTTAACCTTGTGAACACGGTTATGCAGTACAAGGCGGGTTCGGCGTATGTGAATGCTGTGAACGCTATTTACCGTGACACCGCCGAGGGCAGGCAGGGTGCTCTTGGCATTATGGGCAAGGGTGCGGCTAAGACTGTATCGGGGCAGATGTCATTGCAGGAAGCGACACGCAAGACCATCAGAGAGCTTGCTCAAAAGGGCATTCCCGCTTTCGTTGACAAGCGTGGGCGTGAATGGTCTCCTGAGGCTTACGTTATGATGGATATGCGGTCTACTCTCGGGAACACGGCGAGGGCGGCGCAGAATGCACGTTGTGATGAATATAATATTCAGCTCATCGAGGTTTCTTCCCATATGGGCGCACGTCCTCTTTGCGCCCCATATCAGGGCAGGATATTCAGCCGTGACGGTTCCAAGGGTGTGACCACGGACGGAGCAGGCGGCAAGATATATTACACTCCACTTTCGGAAACAAGCTACGGTCAGCCTGCGGGGCTTTTCGGCATAAACTGCGGACACGTTCAATATCCGTTTGTTCCGGGCATCAATTTTCAGCGGTATTTCCCCTATCCCAAAGAGGAAAACGACAGGCGATATATGCAGTTTCAGCAGCAGAGAGCTATGGAACGGGGCATCAGAGCCGCCAAGCGTGAATGTATGATGTTACAGGAGGTGGGTGACACTGAGGGCTTGCAGAAGGCTTCTCTGAGGCTTCGCAATCAGAGGGAGAAATACAGGGCTTACTGCAAGGAGACGGGGCTTAAACAGCACAATGACCGCACTCAGGTTTATGGGTATGACAGGAGCAAGTCGAGCAAGACGGTTTGGGCGGAGAGGAAGGCTTCAGGAAATGCCTTGACAAACGGCTCAAACAGCAGTATAATTAAGACAAGAGAACAGACAAAGGCGATTATCGCCAAGGCACAGGCACAGAGCAGACCTATCTTTGCTGTAGATGATGAGGTTAGGGGTGCGTTCGCAACAAATGTTAGCCGTGTTCTTCCAAAAGAGGGCTTCTATGATGTTGCATTGCACGGAACACCTAAAAATGTTGAATTTTTTGGTGAGCCCATTGATGCAAAAACACTTGCTAAAATCATCAAAAACAGAAAAGACTACTCCAAGGGAAGCAAGGTCAGACTTTTATCCTGTTCCACGGGTAAAATTACTGATACTGCCAATTGCTTTGCACAACAATTGGCAAACGCTTTGGGAGTTGAAATTGAAGCACCGACTGATGATATATTTGTTTATCCGAACGGCGATTTTATCATTGGAAAGAAAAATAACGGCGAAATGAAAATATTCTATCCTCGTGAATAAGGAGTTGATTATATG
>CAMBJF010000201.1 GCA_945867875.1 uncultured Ruminococcus sp.
CATTTTAACTATAAAAGATTTGCTAATATTATATAACAATTGAATATAGTTATTATAATGCTATTATAACATAAGATATAATTACTTGTCAAGTGGAAAATAACTAAATGTGATATAATTTTTTCTGAGGTGTAATGAATTATGGCACATTATCCAAGAATACGTGATTTAAGAGAAGACAGCGACAAAAAGCAGTCCGAGCTTGCCCGGTATCTCGGAACTACAACTCAGTATTACGGACTTTACGAAAAGGGTGCAAATGAGATTTCCTTCGAACGCGCCATAATGCTTGCAAAATACTACAACGTGAGCCTTGACTACATCGCAGGGCTGACAAACAACAAGCGTGGGCTTGCTTCAAGCGACCTTTCCGACAGCGAACAGGAGCTTTTACGCTTTGCCACTTCACTTTCCAAAGAGGAGCGGAAGCGCATTTCGGAGCTGGCGGAGATAATTGAGAAAATTTGATTTTGGGTATAAAAAACGGCTGTGGAAAGTTTCCATAGCCGTTTTGATTTTCTTTCTCTTGCAAAATCCCTGCAGATATGCTATAATTACCCGTAGAAAACTATCCGCAGAGCGGTGAAAAATATCGGGTGGGAAAATGGTTCAGAATGATATCTTAAAAAAATATTTCGGGTATGAAAGCTTCCGTCCCGGTCAGGACAAGCTTGTGGAAAGCATTCTCTCGGGAAGAGACACTCTCGGGGTAATGCCCACGGGCGCAGGAAAATCCCTGTGCTATCAGATACCCGCTCTTATGATGGAGGGGATAACTATTGTGGTTTCCCCTCTTATTTCGCTTATGCAGGATCAGGTAGGCTCTCTTGTCCAGTCGGGGATAAGAGCCGCCTACATCAACAGCTCCCTTACTATGAACCAGCTCTACACCGTTATCCGCAATGCCGAAAACGGCGTTTACAAGCTTATCTATGTCGCCCCCGAGCGGCTTGATACCGAGCTTTTCGTAAATTTTGCAATGAAAGCCAACATTTCGATGATAACCGTTGACGAGGCACACTGCATTTCCCAGTGGGGACAGGATTTCCGCCCAAGCTATCTGAATATCCCGAAATTTGCGGCATCTCTTCCCGTAAGACCCGTTATGACTGCATTTACCGCCACTGCGACTCAGCGTGTCCGTGATGATATAACAAAGCTGTTAGAGCTTCGTGACCCGTTTTCTCTTGTGACGGGATTTGACAGAAAAAATCTTTACTTTGAGGTCCGCCGCCCTACAGACAAAAACGCCGACCTGAAAAAGCTCATTTCCGCCTATGACAAGGAGGGCAGGAGCGGCATCGTATATTGCTCCACAAGGAAAAATGTTGAAGATGTGTGCCAGAAGCTCAACGATATGGGCTTTTCCGCCGCAAGATATCACGCAGGACTTTCCGAGGAAGAGAGACGGAAAAATCAGGAGGATTTTATATTCGACCGTGTGCGGATAATGGTCGCCACCAACGCTTTCGGAATGGGCATCGACAAGTCCAACGTGACCTTTGTTATCCACTACAATATGCCGAAAGATGTTGAAAGCTATTATCAGGAGGCAGGCCGTGCGGGACGTGACGGCTCTCCCTCGGACTGCGTACTGCTTTACAGCGGCAGGGACGTGGTGACGGCGGAGTTCCTTATCAAGAAAAGCTATGAAGAATCTGAGCAGGAGCCTGAGATTGCCGAGGAGACAAGGCGGAGAGACTTGAAAAGGCTTCGTGATATGACATTTTACTGCACCTGCGGAGACTGTCTCAGGGGATATATCCTGAAATATTTCGGTGAAAAGGCTCCTCCCGAATGCGGAAGCTGTTCGGTGTGCTGTTCGGATTCGGTCGAGAGCGACATTACTGTTGAGGCGCAGAAAATAATATCCTGCGTGTACCGTGCGGGGCAGAGATACGGTGTCAAGACTATATGCGACATTCTGAGAGGAAGCAGCTCGGAAAAGCTCACAAGGTCGGGGCTTGACAAAATTTCCACCTATGGCATTATGGCGGACACCTCCGAAAAGCGTATCCGCCGAATCGAAGAGCGGCTTGAAACAATGGGCTACATAAAGCGGACGGAGGGGGAATATCCCGTTCTGACGGTGGATAACTCAGCCCTTGAAGTTCTGCGGGGAAATGTGACTGTCAGGGCACGTATCCCCGAGGACAGGGAAAGCGCCAAAAAGCAGAAGGAAACTATGGTCTATGCCGCAGACCCGAAGCTTATGGATATCCTCAAAAAGCTCCGTCAGAAAATTGCGGCGGCTCAGGGCGTGCCTGCATATTTTATTTTCACCGACTCCACCCTTGCGGATATGTGCCAAAAGAGACCGAGGACAAATTCGGAATTTCTTGATGTTTCGGGTGTGGGCAGTGCCAAGCTGGAACGGTACGGCGATGAATTTATGGCGGCGATAAAGGAATACTGCGAAAATGCTCCTGCCGCAGAGCCTACGGTCAAAAAAGCTCCCGTGAACCGCCTGAAAACTCCCGAGGACAGAAAGCGGGGATTTGAGGGCATTTTGAAGGGCATCGGCAGCTTTACTCCTACTGATGAAGCCGTTCACATCACTGCGCTCCTCAGCAGCATAATCACGGCAGCGGGGGAGAACATTTCCCCTACGAACCTGAGAAATGTGGTGTATGAATGGCTCATTTCAAAGGGATATCTGAAAATGTGCCCCGACAATGAGGGCGGCGAGCGCAAGGGCATTACTGAGCATTCCGCCGACGTTGGCATTTTTGAGTCGGAGGTAACAGCGTCATCGGGCAAAAAATACACCCGTGTACTTTTCAGCACACAGGCGCAGAGGTTTATTGCGGACAGTATGGGGGAAATTGGCGGATTTGCCGCTGCTCACTTGTGATACTTGCCGTTGCCGAGAATGGACATTGCACGGTATATCTGTTCAAGGAGCATCACCCTTGCAAGCTGATGGGGGAATGTCATGGGGGACATTGAGAGCCTGAGTGCGGCGGCGCTTTTTACCTTGTCGGAAAGTCCGAAGGAGCTGCCGATAACAAGGCTAACGGAGCTGTTTCCACCCACCGCAAGGCTTTCAAACTTGTGGGCAAGCTCCTCGCTGCTCATCATTTTTCCCTCGATGCACATTGCTATTATCGTGCTGTTTCCCGCTGCGGAAAGAATGGCTTCCGCTTCGGTGTCAAGGGCTGCTTTTATCACCTTTTCCGACGGGTCATCGGGGAGGCGTGATTCGGGCAGCTCTGTTATTTTTATATGGCAGTATGCTCCGAGACGCTTGGTGTATTCGGCACAGGCATCTCGGAGATAGCTTTCCTTGAGCTTGCCTACGGTTATGAGATTTATGTTGTACATTTTTATTTTCCTTTCGGGTTGTTTTTTTTCATTCCCCTGCGTACACAGAGGAATGACATTTACAGAACGATTTCCAGTATAAGCAGGAAAATCGGCTGATGAACGGCATATATCAGCAGTGAATGCCTGCCGATAAATTCAAGGGGTCTGCATTTTATGCGGTAAAAGCCCTCGGGGAGCTTGTGCTCCTTTACGGGTACGTGGAGGGCGTAGCCTGTGAGAAACATAAATATGTAGGGAATGATTGGAAAATAATCTGCACTCACAAATCCGCTGCCCTTTAGTCCTATGGGATAAAGATAGGCGTCTGCGGCGGGGGGCGGAACGGTTATATCAGTGGCGAAAAGATGTATTATGCCGCTGTGGTGGAAGTCTGTAAGCATTATCCACAGGACTGCGGAAATGATGAAAAGCACCTGCCACGGTATTTTGTCAAGAATCGGCTTTAGCAGTCCGCATATCGCCATACACGCTCCGAAACAGCTTAGCACCCCGAAAACGATAAGCTCCGAGGGGATAAAATATGCCGTGACAAGGGTTATGAGAAAGCCGACGATATACAGGAACACTCCACGCCTTACGGGGTCGTGGGAATAGCGTGTACACACTCCCGAAACGGCAAAAAGCACCCACAGAAAGCATATATGGACGACCTCCGCTTCGGGCTGCATAGGGGTTATGGGGCGGGGAATATTTATGTTGTATATGAATTTCAGGTCAAAGAGCAGGTGATAAAGCATTACGAGTATCATTGCACCCCCACGGAGGACATCGAGGGCGGCTATACGCTCTTTTTTTATGCCCGTTTTCGGTGCGGAGGATATGGTCGGGGCTGAGGGCATTGGGTGGCTCCTTTCGGGGATAGGGGTGTGAGCGACAAATTGGAATCGGGCTGTGCCCGACGCCACTCGTTCTATAATTTTGGAGGACATCGGACTGGCGGCTCGGTAACGATACATTTGAGACTCGGTATATCATTATAATGTAGGGGACGGGTCTCCCGTCCCGTTATCCCACATTTGAGAATCGGGACGGGAGAACCGTTCCCTACAGCAATATAAAATCACACTGCCAAATTCCGATTTGGTACAATATAAGAGTAGGAACCCAATGCAAAAAGCATTGAA
>CAMBJF010000202.1 GCA_945867875.1 uncultured Ruminococcus sp.
ACGGCATACTTGGCCACGCCCCCGCTTATGTATGATAACGAACACATTTATATAGATATTGAAAGGACACAAAAATGAGAAGAAAAAAGAAGATCTTCAAGCCAAAAAGACATTATAAGATCAAGAGAAGAAACGAAAATGCAGTCAAGATAATTGCGGGAGCGGCAGCTGTTGCGGCACTTATATTTGTGGGCTACAGCGTTGCGGGGCCTATCGGCAGATACATCGCCTCCCGCCCCGACAGGACGGAAACTCAGCCCTGGACTCCCACAGATACAGATATAGTCACCGATGACACGGCGGCACAGACGGCAGAGCTTCCCGCAGTAACGGACATAACTCAGTCCGATATCTCTCTCCCCGTTTCCGAGGAGGCACAGACCTCCGCCGCAGCTGTGACCGAGCCTGCGGAAACCACTGTCACCACCGCTTCCGAGCAGACCGCAGCTCTCCGTGACGGCGGCGCAGCATATTATCTCGATCCCGACAGTATGTCCGATGCAGACAGCCTTGACGAGGCTCTTGACGAGCTTGCTGCAAGCGGCTGCAATGCTGTTATATTCCCCGTAAAGACCGAGGGCGGCGTTTTCCATTACAGAACAGAGCTTGATCTTGTTGCCACCGTTATCGACGGCAATGACCCCATTCAGTCTGAGCTGTCCGCATCGGATATCGTCAAGGCTGCCGAAAGCAGGGGACTGCGCCCCGTTGCACTTATGTCCGTGCTTTACGACAACAACCGCTACGGCGATTATCGTGACGGCTCATACAGAAGCGAGGACGGGGACACATGGCTGGATACATCTCCCGACAAGGGCGGCAAGCCATGGCTCTCTCCCTTTGACGAAACGGCTCAGGAATATCTCTGCGATATTGTGACCGAGCTTGGCGAAGCTGGCTTTGACGAGATAATCTGCGACGATTTCATCTTCCCAGAGTTCCGTTCATCGGATATAGATATGCTGGGAGAAGAGGTATCGCCATATTCCGACCGCTATCAGGCACTCACAGCTCTGGCGGTTATGATGAACAATGCGGGAAATGACGCAG
The DNA here is from genome assembly GCA_945867875.1 of uncultured Ruminococcus sp. Classification (GTDB taxonomy): domain Bacteria; phylum Bacillota; class Clostridia; order Oscillospirales; family Ruminococcaceae; genus Huintestinicola. The sequence continues at coordinate 1,051 of CAMBJF010000202.1, forward strand.
GCACACGTGTTATGCTCAGGATCACCGCAAATTCCGTTATCCGCAGATACAGCGAGCTTTTCTATCCCGATGAGCTTGAGGGCTGTCGGATAATGATAGACTATTCCGAGAACAACATCAGCCGAACAATGGTTGCGGGCAATGACGAGGTGATCCTCGACGATATGGATATGTATGACAAGATAACCGCAGTTTACGGCGAGGTTTCATCACGCTGCGGAGACCTGCCCGTTTATCCTATGCTTGACAGGGAGTCTATGTCTGCGGACGATTTTAACGAGGCTGTAAAGGCACTCACGGCTATGGGCTATGACGAGTATTATGTTTACTGATTTGAAAGGCGTTACATAAATGGAGATAAATTACATTAAAGAAGTGAGGAAGATATTTTCCGAAAGGGAAGCACCCCCGCTGTGCTGCGTTCACAGCTACGGCTGTCAGCAGAATGTGAGCGACGGCGAGAAGCTTCTGGGACAGCTTTCGCTTATGGGCTGCGGCGTGACAGATGATATGACCGCTGCGGACATAATAATTCTCAACACCTGCGCTGTGAGAGAAAATGCGGAGCTGAAGGTCTACGGAAATATCGGTGAACTGAAGCGCCTTAAAGAGCAGAAGCCCGATATGATAATTGCGGTGGGCGGCTGTATGGGACAGGAGCCTAAGACCGCCGAGAAGATAAAAAAATCATACCGCCACGTTGACATAGTTTTTGGAACGTTTGCCGCAAAGGAGCTTCCAAGGCTGATTTACGAGGCACTTACTCAGAGACGGCTCATTGTTGACACTGCTGAAAGAAACACGGAATGCTTCGAGGATATCCCTGCGGTGAGAAACGAGAAGTACAAGGCAGGCGTGTCCATAATGTACGGCTGCAACAATTTCTGTTCTTACTGCATCGTGCCTTATGTAAGGGGCAGGGAGCGGAGCAGAGAGCCTGAGAAGATAATCGAAGAGATAAAGCGGCTTGCTAACAGCGGCTGCAAGGAAATTATGCTCCTTGGGCAGAACGTAAATTCATACGGCAGGGGACTTGACGAAAAGATAGATTTTCCCGAACTGCTCAGACGCATCGACAGCATTGACGGGGATTTCCGTGTCCGCTTTATGTCTCCCCACCCCAAGGACGCAACCAACGAATTTTTCGATGTCATTGCGGAAAGTAAAAAAATATGCCGCAGTGTTCATCTCCCACTCCAGTCAGGCAGCGACCGCATTTTAAAGGAAATGAACAGGCGGTACACCGTTCAGAAGTATATGGATATGGTTTCATATGCACGAAAGGTAATGCCCGAGCTGTCCATATCCACCGACATAATCGTGGGTTTTCCGAATGAGACATACGATGACTTTTTGCAGACCCTTGATGTTGTGAAAGCAGTAAAATACGACAACATTTTCTCATTTATCTATTCAAAGCGGACAGGCACAAAGGCTGCGGGTATCATCGACCACACCTCCGAGGAGGACAAGGGAAAGTGGTTCCGTGAGCTTCTTGCAGTTCAGCGTGAGATATCCGAGGAGCATTACAAGCGCTTTATGGGAGCGGAATTTGACGTGCTTTTTGACGGAACATACAAGGAAGAATTTATCAGCGGCAAGAGCGGCGAATTTATCATAACTCTCGTAAAGGGCTCTCCCGACCTTATCGGAACGATGAGAAAGGTAAGGGTCACAAAGACGCACAACTGGGCTGTTGAGGGCGAGCTTATCTGATTTAAAGGCGTTTTCCAAAACAGGAAAATGCCTTTAAATATGCGATAAACCGTGATTCTTGATATCACTCAAAAACTTTTTTGAAAAAAATGATTTTTTTTGCAAAAAAGGCTTGACAAATGCAAAAGTATCTGATATAATATAATAGTCGTCAGGACACAGGGTTGAAAAGCTTAAAACCTAACGATTAAATGGAGAAGTCGCCTAGCCCGGTTTATGGCGCACGACTGGAACTCGTGTATGCGTTAATAGCGCATCGAGGGTTCGAATCCCTCCTTCTCCGCCAAGTAAAAGTGGCTTGAACAAAGCGTTTAAGCCACTTTTCTTATTTCTGTGCCCGCACTTTTGCCCGCATATTACATAATATGAAAAAAGCTTCCCGATTTTTTCCGGGAAGCTTTTGTGTTTATTTCTTGATGAAAAGCTTGTCAAATTCATCGGAGGGAACAGGCTTTGAGTAATAAAATCCCTGAGCCGCATCACATCCGCAGTTGTGGAGAAATTTCGCCTGATCGCCCGTTTCAACGCCCTCCGCAATAATGTCAAGCCCGATGTCCTTGGACATTGAAATGGTGTGGGAAATGATGTTCCGTCCACGGTCGGACTCCATAAACTCAGAAAGGAATCCACGGTCAATTTTGAGCACATCAAACTGCGTGGTTTTGAGCATATTAAGGGAGGAATATCCCGAGCCGAAATCGTCCATAAGCATCGTGAAACCGCTGTCCTTGAACTGCTTGATGATGTTTTGAACGCCGTCGGTGTCAACAGTTTCGGTTATTTCAAGCTCCAGCAGAGAAATTGGGATATCGTATTTCTTGATAAGCCCCCTGAGCACCGTTATAGCCTCAGAGCTTGTGAGATATTCACGGGAAACATTTACGGAAATGGGCACAGGCTTTATTCCCTTGTCAATCCACTCTCTGAGCTTTTTGCACGCCTTTTCCCAAATTATCCTGTCAAGCTTCATTATAAAGCCGTTTTTCTCGAAAACGGGGATAAAATCGTTGGGGGAGATGATGCCTTTCTTTGGGTGTATCCACCTTGCAAGAGCTTCCGCACCGATTATCTTGCCTGTGGAGATGCAGTATTTCGGCTGGAGGTACATAGCAAATTCATCGTTGATGACAGCCTTGTACATATCCTCCTCGATGACCTGCTTGTGAACAATATCGCTGAGCATATGCTCCTCATAGAAGCAGATATTATTTAGCGCATTTCCCTTTATAGACTGCCTTGCAACAGAGGCAAGGTCGCCGTAATAACGGGTGTGCCTTGTTTTGTCGTCCACAATGGCAACGCCGAAAATAAGGCGGTAGTCCATTCCCTTGAAGCTGCTGAGTCTGCTTTCGATGCGGTGGATAAAATCAAGTATCTCCTGCTTTTTGTCAAAGCATATGACAACCATAAAAACATCTGCTGTCAGTCGGCAGAATGGCTGGTCAGCGCTGCAAATAACGTGCATAGAATCGGTAAAGAACCTGAGCAGCTCATCGCCCGCATCATTGCCGTAATTCTTATTTATGAGCTTGAAGCGCTCAACGTCAAACTGTATGAAAGCGATGTTTTTATCGGGATTATTCTTTATAAGTTCAGCGATTATCTTGCTGTAAATTGCAGGATTTTTGTCGGAAGAAAAGCTTTCAACTATCTGCCTGTCAAACTCCTCTTTCTGTGTAAATG
>CAMBJF010000203.1 GCA_945867875.1 uncultured Ruminococcus sp.
GATAGCGTAGCGTCTCGTGGGCTCGGAGATGTGTATAAGAGACAGATACAGAATCAAGTCCATTGGGATCTTTTTCAATATCACGCTTTAATTCATATACATCATCAAATACAGAACCTATACACACCTTTGCTGATTTCAATTCATCAGCATCTTTGCTGTAAACATCAAATTGGTAATCTGCAAGCTCTAAATACAAGTCATCGATCAACTCAATTTTTTCCAAGTTTAATCTTTTTAAATACTCAATAATGCTCTCCATAGATCTTATCAGCAATTCAATATCAATCAACTTTATTACCTCCCGTTAAAAAGCTCTGTCACGTGACAAACAAGCTCATCAAAAGATTTTTCAAACGCCTTATTCTGCACTTCTGTCCTCTTGGGCATACCCTTGAAATGCCCTCCGCTTCGGCGTATTTTTTTATGTATCGCCCTGAATTCAAGAAGCCCCGAAATATTATCCGATGTGTATTCCTTTCCGTCCTGATTTATAACATACGCAGCCTTTGCAAGGCACATTGCGGCAAGGCCATAGTCCTGCGTAATGGCTATGTCTCCTTTTTCAAGGAGATTTACAAGTCTCAGATCAACACTGTCCGCCCCCTTGTCAACAACTATGGTGCGGACATTTTCCTTTTCTATCCTGTGGGAAGTGTCGCAGAGGATAATACAGGGAACGTTATGCTTTACCGCAATTTTTACAGCCATATCCACAACGGGACAGCCGTCAGCATCAATATAAATTTTCACAGTCAATTCCTGCTTTCACTAAAGAGTTAATTTATCTTAGGAAATTATAACATATCCACTTTATAAAATCAACCAATATGCAATTTGCACTTTACTCGGATTTTACTTAGTGTCGGTGGCGGATTTTACATAGTGACTTTATAATTATATATTGTGTAACTAAAAAAGTATGACGTTATCCCAATGACATCAAATATGAGAAATGGAGCGTTTTAAAATGAGCAAACAAACGGTAAGCGAAAAGCAGGTATATATGAACAGGGAAATTTCCTGGCTCAAATTCAACGAAAGAGTTCTGGAAGAAGCGGAAAGCGACAAAAATCCTCTTTGCGAGCGACTTTCATTCGTGTCTATCTATCAGAGCAATCTTGATGAATTTTTTATGGTTCGTGTGGGTTCTCTTGTGGGCCAGATGATGCTTGACAAAAATATCCGTGAGAACAAGACCGATATGACCGCCGCCGAACAGATTGATGCAGTTCTCGAAAGAGTACGTGTCCTCAACGAACGCAAGGACGTTGTTTACGGAAAGCTTATCGGCAGGCTTGAGGAGCACAACATTCGCATCGTCAATTTCAGAACTATGAGCAAAAAGGAAAACGAGCATCTTGAGGAATATTTTAATTCCGAAATTGCACCGTTCCTTGCCCCTGTCATCGTGGGCGAAAGACAGCCGTTTCCGTTCCTTAAAAACAAGGATATTTATGCGGCGGCTGTGCTCCAAAAGAAAAACGGAAAGAAGAAGATCGGCATAATCCCCTGCGGAAGCGGCGTTATCCCCCCGTCTTATTCAGGTGGGCAAAAACAGCGGTACATATATCCTTTCCGAGGAGCTCATACTTCATTTTGCGCCGCAGGTCTTTAAGGAATACACCGTAAAATCAAAATCCCTGCTCAGAATTACAAGAAATGCGGATATTGATGCAGATGCACTGTATGACGAGGACCTTGATTACCGTGAATTTATGGAGGGCATCATCAAGCGTAGAAAAAAACTTGCCCCTGTCCGTATCGAGCTTTCACGGGAGCTTGATGATGAAATTTTAAATCAACTCTGCGGTTATCTTGATATCGAAAAGAAATATGTTTTCAGAAATATTTCTCCCCTTGACCTTTCATTTGTTTTTGAACTTCAAGATGATCTCAGGCAGAAATCGGCACTGTTTTATCCTAAGAGAGTGCCCCAGAAATCTGCGCAGTTTGTAAGCGGCAGACCTGTTCTTGACCGGATAAAGGAGGGCGACAAGCTCCTCGCATACCCATTTGACAGCATCAAACCTTTCCTCACAATGCTCCACGAAGCTGCTTCCGACAAGGACGTTGTATCCATAAAAATGACGCTGTACAGAGTTGCAAAAAACAGCGAGGTCATAAGTGCCCTGACAGAAGCCGCAGAAAACGGCAAGCACGTTCTTGTGCTCGTTGAGCTAAAAGCACGCTTTGACGAGGAAAACAATATCGAGTGGTCACGCCGTCTTGAAGCGGCAGGCTGCACGGTTATATACGGTCTGAACGGCTTCAAGGTCCATTCCAAGCTTTGCCTTATCACGAAAAATGTTAACGGTGAGCCTGAGTATTACACTCAGATAGGCACGGGAAATTACAATGAAAAGACCTCACGCATATATACCGACCTTTCACTTATGACTGCGAACAGGAGTATCGGAAGAAATGCCAATGATGTTTTCACGGCTCTTGCTTCGGACACGACTGTAAAGGAATCCGCAGAGCTGCTTGTTGCACCTAATTGCCTGCAAAACAGAGTTATCGAAATGATAGATGAACAAATTGCTCTTGCACAAAAAGGCGAAGCTGCATACATCGGCATAAAGATAAATTTCCTCACCGACAAGACCATTATGGAGGAACTTATCAAGGCATCTAAGGCAGGCGTTAAGATTGAGCTTGCGGTAAGAGGTGCCCGGGCTCATAGTAGCCTATGGCGGTGCGTGGGTGGGATTCTCTTATGTAGTCCCAGGTAAGATAATGGGTCTTTGCCCTGCCGTTTTCATCAAGGAGACTTGGTCCGAACACCCAGCTCTGATATGCTCCGCTGTCAATGAGCACCTGCTCGTTTATCTCGTCGGGAGCGTATATTTTCATCGTTCCGTCACGGTTCAAAACGCAGGTCTCAACATTGGTTGGGGCACTGCGGTAGATGATGCCGTTTCTGATTATTGTGCCGTTGTTTTTGTGCCTGTTGTTATTGTAGGAATCGCCGTTCACCGCAAGCACCGACCTTATCCTGTCAGACATATCGCTGAGCTTTTCCGTGTATCCCACACCGTATGTATCCTGTGCAAAAGCGATCTTATACTAATAACCAATAAAACTGTAGACAAAAAATCTTCGCATAATCCATATATGCAAGATTATGCTCGATTTTTTGTACAGTTTTTAATTGGTTTTTAGGATTAAAGCAGGTTATATCGCCGATGTATATGTCCGCAAGGGTGTATGCGATATTCGTGCCGTATTTTTTGTGCTTGCCATTTTCCGAGTAATCGAGCCTGTCGGTGGTCATAGTGCCCTTTGTCAGCTCAATGGAAATATCGGGGCTTTTGTAGCTGTTTTCGGTGGATATCACAGTGTCGGAAAACTTGTCCGCAAACTTCTCACGCCAGTCATCGGCAGTTCCCGTGACATTTGTCTTTGCAAGCTCACTGAGATTTTCCGACATTTCCGTATTTATGACCGTTACACTGTCGGCTGCGGGGACACCGTTCTGGGGAACGCAGTACCCGAAATACCATATCCCGAGTATTATCGCAGCCGCAAGAACAATATCCGTAAGCAGCATAATAAAACTATTTTTCATTTGTCTGCACACCCTTCAGCTCTGCATTTTTTCTGAAAGCGGCACAAACCGCAAAGCCTATCGCCGTGCCGATGACTGCTCCCGCAATCACATCTGTTGGAAAATGAACATAGAGATACAGCCTTGAAAATGCGATCAGGGAAGCGAGGATATATGCGGCAATGCCCCATTTTTTATCCGTGTGCATTATGACAGCCGCCGCCGCAAAGGAGGACATCGTGTGCCCCGATGGAAAAGAATAATCGGTGGGAACGGCGATAAGCATATTCACTGTGTGATCTATACGGCAGGGGCGTGACCTTGCCACAATGTTTTTGAGCATAAGATTTCCGATAAGCACACAGCCGATAAGACTGAATGCAAGTTCCGCACCGTTTCTTCTGTACTTTTTGCTCACAAGCATAACTGCTGCAATTATTATCCAAATAAGTCCTGCATTTCCAAGAAAGGTTATTTTCGGCATAATAAAGTCAAGGAAGCCGCAGGAAAGCTTATCGTGAAGAAAATTAAGTATATTAAAATCAATTTCCATTATGACCGACATTGTTGTTCATTCCTTTCAGTGACTTTCTGCATTTTTGAAGATCATAAAGCGCTGCACAAGCAGACTGCATATAAAGAGTGTTATCTCAGTAAGTATCTTTCCCGCAAATGCAGGTATTCCAAGGGCTGTGAATGACTGCAACAGAACTGTGTTTGCAATGAGTATCCCAAGGGCAAGGCAGAAATATTTCACAGCAGTCTGAACGCCGCCCCCCGAACGGAAAACGTATTTTTTATTAAGCTGATAATTGAACATACAGCTTATGATGCGGGCAAAAATATTACTGAAAAATACGGCGTTGAAATATGGGATAAGTC
>CAMBJF010000204.1 GCA_945867875.1 uncultured Ruminococcus sp.
ATTATACACCATTATTACATTATTGTCAATACAAAAAGAAAGGAAAATTACAAAAATGTCGCATTATTTTCTCCAGCCACCAACACCTTTACAGACAGATAAGCAACCCACCGAATTTCCGATACACGCTCTTCCCGAAAATATCGGCGAATACGTTACACAGGTTGCAAAGGCAGTTCAGGTGCATCACGATATGACCGCTGTTCTCTCGCTGGCTGTGCTTGCGTCATGTGCGCAGGGTAAAGCGAGAATACAGATTACACCGGAATGGACAGAGGAGCTTAACCTTTATATAGCCGTTGTTGCGGAGCCGGGACAGAGAAAATCCAAAATCTTCTCAACACTCACTAAGCCAGTCACAGACTATGTCAATACATACAATTCCGAAAACGGTGCCGATATATGTGCATACCGAAACAAGCTGGCAAGGCTTATATCACATAAGAATTCACTTATCAATAGCAATGCCTCCGATGAGGATATTGCTAATGTACAGGCTGAGATTTCTGAGCTTATGGCTCACCCTAAATCGGAAATGCGGCTGATTGCTTCGGACTGCACATCGGAAGCACTTGCCTCAGTGATGTCATCAAATAATGACAAAATAGCTATTCTCACCGATGAAGGCGTTTTCGAGGTTATGGCAGGACTTTACAATAACGGCAAAGCCAATATCAATATATACCTCAACTCCTATGACGGACAGGCAATATCCATTGACAGAAAGAGCAGCGGAAGCCTGATACTTAAACGACCTCTCATATCCTTCGGTGTATGCTGTCAACCCTCTGTAATAGGCGACTTCATTTCGGATAAAAGCTTCATCGGAAAAGGCCTTGTCCAGAGATTTATGTTCTGCCAGCCTCCATCGCTCACAGGAACGAGAAAGCTTTGCACAACTCCAATTGATGAAAACCTGAAAAATAAGTATTATAAAGTAATTTATAAGCTACTGCATATGAAAGACAGCGACAGAATGATAACCCTCTCACCCGAAGCTTATGCTCTTTTTGAAAAATACTATGATGAAATTGAAACACGGATAAGCAGAGAAGGCAAATACAGCCTTAATCGCACATTTCTCAGCAAGCTGGCAGGAAAAACAGCGCGCATCTGCGGACTGCTCCACCTTTGCTCTAACAGTGCAAACTGTCCCGTATCAGCGGAAACAATGGCAAATGCCATCGCAATATCACGATATTTCGATGAACAGAACAGTTTTCTATTCAACGAGTCTCCCGATATGATTACCGCCGAATACATTCTGGATCGTATTAAGGCAAATGCTCTTAAAGACAGGTGCGATACATACAGAGCCAGAGATCTGAAAAGATTTTGTCAGAAATACAATTCCGCACAGCTTGATGAAGGTCTGATAATTATTGAGGAACACGGGTATATATCATTCGAACCCGACAATAAATCCAAGCCCAACAGGAAATATGGCATATATGTCCTTAACCCATTCTGGCTCAGACAGTTTGCCTGTCAAGCACCTGTCAATAAAACGTCAAGCATATAAAACGGCTTAACCAAGCCACTTTCACAAGCTTGTCAAGCTGTCATGCAGATACATAAATATGCATCGGCTTATCAATATAAAAACTATTATGAAACAAAACCGAAAGGATGATACAAATATGGAAAACACCAAGAAATACCCGACCGATTTTTACACACCCCAGGATGTAATGAACATTCTCCACCTGGGCAGAACACAGGTTTATAAGCTCTTCAATTCGTCAACCTTCCCCGCCATAAAGATCGGAGGCTCGCTCCGTGTAGACGTCAAGCGTTTTGAGAGCTGGTGCGATAAGTACGCAGGCCGTACATTCATTTTATAAGGAGGATTCACAATGGCTAAAATGTCAAAGAGAACGGATAACCGTTTTGAGATCAAGGTTCCGGTGGGAGGCGGTAAACGCCTCTCGGTGTACGGAGCAACAGAAGCAGAAGCCCGCAGAAAGGCGAAGGAGCTTCGTGAAATGTCCGCTAAATATGATATGTCCAGCGTATGCAGAATGAGCGTTAAGGACTATATGGATCACTGGCTCTACACCGTAAAGATCAACGAGCTGAAGCCTGCCAGCTTCGATCGGGTCGAACAGTCCTGCAAGTATCAGATCTACCCCTATATCGGAGATCTGCAGATACAGGCACTTACCTCCGATGATATTCAGCATATGCTGAATGAGATCGCAAAGACACATTCCCGTTCAACAGTGAAGAAGGCATACAACAACCTTAACTCCTGTCTGAATCTCGGAGTTGCGAGAAACGAAATTCTTAGAAACCCTGCACTCGCCGTATCACTTCCCACAGCAGTGTCTGTGTCTATGCCTGCAAAGGAAGTGCGCTCATATACCGAAAACGAGATCAATGCTATCGTTGAGGAATGTAAGCGTACATACAAGAACGGCAATGTCGCAAACCGCTACGGATATGCTTTCCTGCTCATTCTCAATACGGGAATGAGGCTGGGAGAAGCACTTTATCTTAAGTGGAAGGACGTTGATCTTGAAAACAGGACCATCTACATTCACGGAAACGTATCCGAACACAAGAACAGAACAAACGGAGAAGCAAACGGATATATCCTCGCCGAACAGGAAACACCCAAGACCAGAAGGTCAATCCGTTACATTGATCTGAACAGCAAGGCTGTTGAGGCTCTGGAGCACCTGAAGGAAATCATCGGAGATGATGAACGTGTCATCGCCACAGAAAACCACACCATCGTGTCACCGCACAATATGCACAAGTATTTCCGCAGTATTCTCGACAGATGCTATATCAAGGACGTGGACGACATAATCCACTCTCTGCGTCACACCTTCGCCACCACCCTTATTCTCAAGGGTGTGGATATAAAGGTAGTGTCGGAGCTGCTTGGCCACTCCGATGTAGGAACGACGATGCGTATATATTATCATACCATAGAGAAGCAGAAAAAAAAGGCAGTCCGCCAGCTGGAGGATCTGTACTGATGACCTGCATTCTATGTGTATCGGAGCCGTTCCCCCAATGCGATATTTCCGCAGGAAATATCGGAAGCCCTCGGCGTCTGAGAGCAAGTTAACCAAAATTCAGGTGGAGATCGCCCGCAGCGATTTCCACCGTCCCGGAATTTTGGTATAACTTGCTCCACCAGATGCGATCTGGTTGGACGTGCTCTCCCCCGTTCACTCCGAATCTACCCGATCTATCAATAGAAAGGAGATATGCTATGGCTCACGTTGAAAAATATACCGCCGCCGCAACAGGACATATGCTCGCACATTATGACAGGACACATTCAAGCAGCACCAGCCTCATCGACGAGAGTCGCACAGCTCTCAATCATAATCTTGCAGGAATTGACCAACCTCTTCCACAGCTTGATTTCCTGCACAAGAGGTTAGGCGAAATAAAGGTTATGAAAAGAGCCGATGTAAACGTAATGTGCGACTGGATCGTTACCGCACCGAAGGAACTCACACCCGAAGAGCTGCCGCTGTTCTTTAACGAAACCTACAAGTTTCTGAACGAACGCTACGGAAAAGAAAATGTGATCTCCGCATACGTCCACATGGACGAAACAACACCGCACATACATTACTCTTTTGTGCCGGTGGTCATCGACAAGAAAAAGGGAATACCGAAGCTCTCCGCAAAGGAACGTATAACCCGTAAGGATCTGAACACCTTTCACCCCGACCTGACAAAACATATGACCGCCGTATTCGGCAGGGATATAGGAATTCAGAATGATGCCACCGCTTTAGGCAACCAGACTATAAAACAGCTCCGACAGAAAACCAAAAATATGGAGAAATTCAAGGCTGAGCCTGTTCCGATAACAGAAATTCCCCCGATCGTCAAAAAGTTTCTGAAAGAAGATAAGGTCATTATCAGCCGCAAGGAGCTTGACCGTGTAAACAAAGCTGCCGAAGACGCTGCTATCATAATGTCAAATGCCGAAGCAGTAAATGCACAGTTAGCCGAAAAGGCTGCAAAAACCGATAATAACTATAAAAAATCCGAGGAATATATCCACAAAGCAGAAGAACAGGCAGAAAAAATCATCTCTGCCGCCGAAGCCAATGCAAATGATTCAGCTAAGTCTATAGAAGCAGCCCGTGAACGCTGGGAACAGGAAAAAGCGGAGGAACAGGCACAGCTTGCCGAACGCACTAATAATGCCGATATCCGTGAAATCATGTTGTCAAGTCGTGAGGAAGCGGCAAGACAGCAGGAACAGAAAAACCGTGAAGCCGCCGAGCAGAATGCCCGTGATGCCGAATACACAAAGGGCTGGTGGCGTACCTGCAAAAAGCGTGAGGAAGAGCTGGACAAGCGTGCCGAGGATCAATGCGGTTATTATCTGAAAAAAATAGATAATATGAATTCTTATATAGATGCTCTGCGGTCTTCCGGCAGCGAGCTGTCC
>CAMBJF010000205.1 GCA_945867875.1 uncultured Ruminococcus sp.
TACTTTTTAACCCCTAATCCGCTTGCGAATTAGGGGTTATTCGACAGACTGAGCCCCCCTTTTTCCCGGGGGGCTTTGTTTATTTGATAATGCCGAGAAGGTAGGCGGGTGAGGTGCATTTGAAGGCTTTCATATAGTCGAGGATTTTTTTTACATTTTCATTATTATGGGTAAAGCTTCTGTCTACGAAAGAAATTGCTCTTTCAATTTGCTCTTCAACGGGAACATAATGAATTGCAACCGCAGGAAGCAGGAATTTGATTACAGCAATTTCAGAAACAAAATAGCAATAATTTTCAAACAAGGAAAAAGCATTGTCTCTGTATGGCATTTTATTTGTAATGTAAAGATTTAAGGCAATATTTCTCATATAATTGGGAGTGCCGTTAAAATGTTTCTTAAACTCTTCCATTCCTCTATTATATTTTTCCTCGCTGGGAATGCCGTTTTCAAAAACATTGGTATAAATGCTTGCATTTTTCAGCAGCTTTAAAAGCCCCGCAGAAAAATTAGCTTTAAGAGATAAATTTGGTTTAACAATTTCAAGCTTTTCTATCTGAGCAGGATTATTGAGCTGAGGTTTCAAAGCTTTGATAACATCGGGAATGCGGTCATACTTTCCCTGTTTAATAAACTCATCAAGCTTCTGTGCCGCCATAGCCCCGAGGACAATAGATGTTTCAATGCTTCTGCTTTTGTCAGATAGTATTTCATAAAAAAAATCAAAAAGCACACTTCTGAATTTAAGTGCTGGATTATTGATAACATCAACAGATGAATCAACAAAAGCATCCCTTTTCTCTTTATTTATCAAAACATTTTCCAAACTCATACTGTCTTCATCACTACATATCATAGATAACACATGAGGACAAGAAACAACACAGCTACTTAACACATAATTCCCGTAATACATTGACTTTCTTGGATAGCTTGTGCAGACAAATGACAAATACTTTTCTCCAAGTTCCTTTTGAATAGCACACAATCCTTCCTCATTGTGAAAAGGACATTTTTCATCACCCGTCAGCTTGATCATCATTTTATTACCCTGCGGATATGGTTCAAATGACTCATTAATTAGTTTTTTCAAAGATTCGGAACATTCAGCATTTTTCAATTTTTCTACTTCATCAATTCTGTAATCAATTCTCCATCGGTGACAGCAGCTTACAGGACAGCTTCCGCCTATACAGTGAAAATTCTTAAAAAATTTTGGCTGTTTTATAAATTGAGCATAAACTTTTTGACTCATCTATATCATCCTCGCATTAAAAAATATAAACAAAGCCGCCCCCCCAAGAATGAGGGGCGGCAAATTGTTTTTTACGCAATATTCTCTAAGCTGTTAAGCCGATCGGAGCAAGTCCAAATTAGCCGAGGAGCTGGAGAACGCCCTGAGGCAGCTGGTTTGCCTGAGCAAGCATTGCCTGAGAAGCCTGAGCGAGGATCTGATTCTTTGTGAAGTTTGTCATTTCCTCTGCCATATCAGTATCACGGATACGAGACTCAGCAGCTGTGAGGTTCTCGTTGTTAGTATCGAGGTTAGCGATCTTGTGTTCCAGTCTGTTCTGCATAGCACCGAAGCTTGCACGAACCATAGAAACCTTGTTGATAGCGTTGTCGATCTTGTCGATAGCCTTGTTAGCGTCTTCCTGTGTAGCGAGGGAGAGCTTGTCAGTACCAAGACCACGAGCGGAGCAGTTGAGGTCAGCTTCAAGTGTTCCAAGACCTCTAGAAGCATACTTGAATGTGAAGTTTACGCTATCCTTAGTTCTTGCACCGGTCTGGAGTGTGATATTATCGGTGTAAGTCATTGTAGCTGTAGAAGCATCGTTGGAGTTAGACTTAGAAACAGAACCGTCCTCAACTTCCTTAACAGTAACCTTAGGAGATACGGAAGTATCGTACTGGTTATTCTCTATACCGAGTTTATAAGTGATCTTTCCAGCAGAATCATCAGCAGCAACACTCTTGGTAGGAGTAATGGTAAAGAGGTCATCACCCTTAGTACCATCAGACTTAGCTGTAGAAACTGTAATTACGCCATCTGCTGTAGCTTTAAGGAAGACATTGGTCTTACCATCAGCAAGTGTAAGCTTTGTACCGGTTGTTTCACCTGTATAGCTTGTCTTATTAGCATCATTGAAAGTAAGCTTTATATCACCGGCAGCAGTTGCAGTTGTCTTAGTATAAGTCATCTCAACTGTAGCACCGTCTAATGCATCAAAGATTGCATTGATGGTTTCGTTCATCTTAGCATCTGTTACATTTGTAGTATTGATTGCTGTCGTAAGATTTGCGTTAGCAAGCTTTGTAGCAGCTGCGTCAGAGCCTTCCTTAAAGCCTGTGGAATCAATCATATTAGCGCCCTGGTTTGTAGGAGCGGTTCTTGCTGCATAAGGATTGGAAAGAGTAAGTGTAAGTGTATCGCCATTCTGCAGATCTGTCTGATTAAGAACTACATTTGCAACATCAACGCCGTCTGCCTTGAAAGCAAAACCGCCGTTTGTTGTATCAGTAGTAACTGCAATCTTAGCAGAATCTGCGCCATTAGTAGCATTTGTGCAAGACCACTTCTTAGTTGAAGAATCATACTCAAAAGTAAGATCTACACTGTCAGGACCAGCATTTGTACCGGTAGCAGATCTGTCCCAAGTTGTATTCAGCTTGTTCCAAACTGTATCAGCCTTGGTCTGACCCTTAGATGTATCGATATCGTCAAAGAGCTGGAAATCAACCTTATTAACATCGCCTGCAGAAAGCTGCTTAGGATCTCTTGTTCCATTGCCATAGTTAAATTCGCCATCGATCTGCTTAAGACCGTCAGCCATCTGACCGCCGTTAAGAACTACAACGCCGTTGAAGTCTGTATCAGCGATCTGGTTGAGTTCGTCGTTGAGCTGATCGAACTCGAGCTGGATAGCCTCACGGTCAACATCGTTCTGATATGTGCCGTTAGCGGACTGAACAGCCAGAGTTCTCATTCTCTGGAGAATGGAGTCTGTTTCCTGGAGAGCGCCTTCAAAGGTCTGTACCATAGAGATACCGTCCTCAGCGTTCTTGGAAGCCTGTGTAAGACCGGAGATCTGAGCTCTCATCTTCTCGGAAACTGCGAGACCTGCAGCGTTATCGCCTGCACGGTTGATTGCGTAGCCGGAAGAAAGCTTTTCGAGAGACTTAGCGAGACCGGAGTTGTTAACACCAAAGAGTCTGTTTGCGTTCATCGCAGAAATGTTGTGCTGTACTACCATAATAAAATCCTCCTGATTAAATTATTGATTTTGCCTGTCTGTCGGTTTTCGTTCCTATCGCGATTCAGACCGTCCGCCGAACTAAGGCTCTGAGCGACCGTCCCGGGCATCTTGCCCTCGGGGGATTTCCTTTTCCCCTCGCTTCTGATATATATATCGGCGCATTTTCCAAAAACTTTAGCTTTTTGAGGAAATTTTTTTCAGTTTTTTCAAAAAAATTTTTTAGGGGGTATTTGCGTGGGTGTTTTGCAAAAGAACATTTTAAATGAAAATTAGCACTTGAAAACATATCCGCTGTGTGGTATAATAAGCAAAAGACTGCAAAGAAAGGATCTGTCAAATGGAACTGTTGTACGAAGTTAAAAGCTCCCTGCTGACGATACTGCCCCCGAGCTTCTTTGATATCCTCGATATCGGAGTGCTGGCATACCTTATTTATAAGATACTGAAATTTATGAGCCAGAACCGTGCGGGAGGACTTTTCAAGGGTATCGTTGTAATCGTTGCGGCATATCTTGCGGCAAAGCTTTTCCATATGAAAGCCCTTGCGTTCATTCTCGAAAAGGCGTTCAATATCGGACTTATCGCCCTTGTCATACTTTTTCAGCCCGAGCTCAGGCGTTCCCTTGAAAATATGGGTCAGTCAAAGCTTATGGGCTTCACCAAAGGTTCAAAGGGTTCATCGCAGAACATCTGGGAAGCGCCAATTGACGAGATATGCAAGGCGTGCCAGTATTTCGCCGCAAACAGCGTGGGCGCACTTATGGTCATCGAGCGCAATGAAAAGCTTGGGGACCAGATAGGCACAGGCACGGCGTTCAAGGCTGAGATAAACTCAATGCTTCTCAAAAACCTGTTCTTTATAAATTCCCCCCTCCACGACGGAGCGGTGATCATTCAGAATGGCGAGATAGTTGCCGCAGGCTGCACCCTGCCCCTGACATCACGCCCCGAACTTGTGGACAAGGCTCTCGGATCAAGACACAAAGCGGCTCTCGGAATGAGTGAGAACTCCGACGCTCTTATAATAGTAGTGTCCGAAGAGACAGGCGTTATTTCCATTGCCGAGAACCGCAGTCTTACAAGAGGACTTTCGGTAGATGCCCTCAAAACTATGCCTGTCTCTTAACACATCTGACGCTGCCGACGATATGCAGTGTGTAGATCTCG
>CAMBJF010000206.1 GCA_945867875.1 uncultured Ruminococcus sp.
AGATAGCGTAGCGTCTCGTGGGCTCGGAGATGTGTATAAGAGACAGCCGTGGCACGGTGGAGTTTAAGTTTCTGCTCCCCTGTTCCGTAAAGGAGAGCATTTACCGCATCATCGCTCCATTTGCTGAGTGGTTCGGTTATAGATTCGCCGTAAAACTGAGCCACTCCCTTGAAATACATCATAGCAATGGAGCTTTCATCGGTAGTGCCCCAGCCGCTTGCCTTGACAGCCCCCTCCTTTATGGAAAGGTCGGGATTGGGGATAATAAGCGCAGGGTCGATTTTTCTGAAAACGCCCAGACCTGTGCACTTGGGGCAGGCTCCGTATGGGTTGTTAAAGGAGAACATTCTGGGTGAAAGCTCCTCCATAGAAACGCCGTGCTCGGGGCAGGCATAATTCTGTGAAAACATCATCTCTTCACCGCCGATTATGTCGCAGATAACAGTGCCCCCCGAAATTCCCGAAGCGGTCTCGATGCTGTCCGCAAGACGTGTGTCCATTTCCTCCTTGACCACAAGTCTGTCCACAACTATCTCAATGGTGTGCTTCTTGTTCTTTTCAAGCTTTATCTCTTCCGACAGGTCATAAACAATGCCGTCGATGCGCACACGGACATATCCCGATTTTTTCGCCTGTTCAAGCTCTTTTACGTGCTCGCCCTTTCGTCCCTTGACAACAGGTGCAAGTATCTGAATCTTCGTACCCACAGGCAGCGAAGATATTTTGTCGATTATCTGATCCACCGACTGCTGCTTTATCTCACGTCCGCAGACGGGGCAGTGGGGAATGCCTATCCTCGCATAAAGCAAACGGAAATAATCGTAGATTTCCGTTACCGTTCCCACCGTTGAACGGGGGTTTTTCGATGTAGTTTTCTGATCAATGGAAATGGCAGGGGAAAGTCCCTCAATTGAGTCCACATCGGGCTTGTCCATCTGTCCGAGGAACATTCTTGCATATGAGGAAAGGCTCTCCACATACCGCCTCTGACCGTCCGCATAAATGGTGTCAAAGGCAAGAGAGGACTTGCCTGAGCCTGAAAGTCCCGTCATAACGATAAGCTTGTCACGGGGCAGCTCCAGGTCAACGTTTTTCAGATTGTGCTCCCTTGCACCCTTAATAACTATTTTATCAATAGGCATTTTAAAGTTCCTTTCAATCAGTCAAATATGCCGATATCTCCGCCGTCCCGCATGGAGTAGCATTTTGAGCCGCCCACGATGATGTGATCCATAAGGCGGATATCCACAGCCTTCAGCAGCTCGTTTATCCGCCTCGTCACCGCAATGTCCTCGTCAGAGGGCTTAGGGTTGCTCAGCGGGTGATTGTGCGCCAGCGCAGCCATAGTGCAGCCGCTGTCAATGGCGGCACTCATTATTTTTCTCAGCTCCACCGAGGTATATGCAGAAGTGCCGCTGCTTATTTCGGTGACGCAAATGGGTCTTAGCTTTGAATCAAAGCAGGCAAGCATAAATTTTTCCGTGCCAGAGCCCACAAAATACGGCTTGAACAGCTCGGAAAGCTGTGTAGTCGATGTGACAGAAACGCCTTTCCGCTCCTCGGAATAATACACCTCGATAAGCTGTGGGATAAGCTTGAAAAGCACAGCGCCGCTTTCGGTTATCCCTTTCATCTCCGTAAGCTCGTCTATACCCGCATTAAAAATGCCCGCCACATTTCCGAACCGCTCTATGAGCTGATGTGCAAGCTGCTTTGTGTCCTTTTGGGGTATGATGTAAAACAGCAGAAGTTCAAGTATCTCGTGGGGCGCAAAGCCCGTAAGCCCCGACTGTATAAATCTTTCCTTCACACGCCCCCTGTGACCCTTTGCCGTGCTTTTCCGTTCATCGGCTTTTGGGGCGGGAGCGTTTTTCATCTCTTCCTTTTTCTCTTCAAGTGCCCTGTCAAGCTCATCGTCCCTCAGCACATCAAGAGCATTTTCAAGCTCGCCTATGTCCATATCAGATATCCTCAAGGCTCAGTGTGGCAATGGCGTTAAGGCTCTCGTCAGCCCGCTTTCCGTCAAGAAAATCGTAATATCCCTGACAAGCTATCATAGCCCCGTTGTCGCCGCAAAGGTCAAGGGAAGGAAGATAGACCTTTATCCCCCGCTTGCCGCATTCCTTTTCCATAAGCTCTCTCACGCCCGAATTTGCGGAAACGCCGCCCGCAACCGCAACGGTCATGTAACCGAATGCCTTTGCAGCCTCAACAGTCCTGCTCACAAGCATTTCCGAAGCGGTTTTCTGGAATGATGCCGCAAGGCTGTCGCTGTCAAGGGTCTCCCCTTTCTGCTCCGCATTGTGGGCAAGATTTATGACCGCCGTTTTCAATCCGCTGAACGAGAAATCATACTCGCTGCCCGTCACTTTCGGGATAGGGAGCTTGTATTTGTCAGGGTCGCCCTTTTTCGCCGCCCTGTCGATATGAACGCCGCCCGGGTAAGGATAACCGAGAACCCTCGCACATTTGTCGAAAGCCTCCCCCGCAGCATCATCTCTCGTCCTGCCGATAACACGGAATTTCGTGTAGCTCAGTACCTCGGTTATCTGGGAATGACCGCCGCTTGCCACAAGGCAGAGATATGGCGGTTCAAGGTCGGGGTGAGCGATATAATTTGAAGCGATATGCCCCGCAATGTGGTGCACAGGGATAAGGGGCTTACCCGCAGCCATAGCAAGCCCCTTTGCAAAGCTGGTTCCCACAAGCAGCGCCCCGATAAGCCCGGGGGCATAGGTCACAGCGATGCCGTCAAGATCGGACACAGTGCAGCCCGCCTTGTCAAGGGCTTCCCTAACCACCCACAGAACATTTTCAGCGTGTCTCCTCGAAGCGATCTCTGGCACAACTCCGCCGAATTTCTTGTGCTCCTCCACCTGCGATGCAACGATGTTTGATAATATTGTCCGCCCGTCAAGGGAGACCGAAGCCGCCGTTTCGTCGCAGGAGGATTCTATTCCCAGAATTTTAACGCTCATAAAATTTATCCTTTCAATGCTTTGATCATAACGATGCCGTCCTCTTTCGGAGCGGAGTACATTCCATGCCGTACCCCCGCCCGTTCAAATCCGAAAGAGCCGTAAAGCCCGATGGCAGGCGCATTTGACGCTCTCACTTCAAGAGAAATGCTCTCAGCCGTCTCAGGCAGTGCATCACAAAATGCACTCAGAAGCAGTGTCCCAGTCCCAAGCCGCCTGAACTCATTTCCCACCGCAATTCTCTCAATATATCCCGAAAAGCCGTCACAGCTCCCGATGATATATCCTCTGACCCTTTCCTCGGAAACATCAGCAAGGAAAATGTTCATTTCATCATCAAGTGCGCTTTCAAGAGATCTCGCCGACCAAGGGTCAGTGAAAGCCGCCCCCTCCATATCCGCAATTTCCGCAATATGGCAGGGCTTTGCAGGAATTATCATAGCTGTAAGTCCTTTCTTATGCAATCGATAAGCGCCTTTACATCGTCAATGCCCGAAAGCTGACCGCACCTGCCACGGTAGCCCGCCGCACCCTTTATCCCTTTGAGATAAAAAGCACACTGCCGCCGAGCCTCCGCCATAGCCTGACGCTCACCCTTGAAGCTCACCGCAAGCTCCGCCTGCCTGAGCATAGTTTCAAGCCGCTCATTCATATCGGGCGGTGGAATATGCGTGCCCGTTTCAAGATAAGCTTTGATTTCCTCAAATATCCACGGGTTCCCATAGCTGCCACGGCCCACCATAACAAGGTCGCAGCCAGTTTCACGGTACATTCTCTCAGCGTCCTCGCCGCAGCATATGTCTCCGTTTCCGATAACGGGAATGTTCACAGCCTCTTTCACACGCCGTATAACGTCCCAGTCAGCCTTTCCGTGATACATCTGATTTTTCGTCCGCCCGTGAACAGTAACAGCCATAGCTCCCGCCGATTCCATCGCCTTTGCAAATTCGGGAGCATTGACGCTGTTTTCGTCCCAGCCCGCACGAATTTTCACCGTCACGGGAACATCGCTGTTATTCACCACAGCCCTGACGATATCATAAACCCTGTCGGGGTCTTTCATCAGCGCACTTCCGCTGCCGTTCCCCGCAATTTTCGGAACGGGACAGCCCATATTTATGTCAAGGATATCGGGGCGGTATTTCATCAGCATACCCGCAGCCCTGCCGCAAAATTCGGCTTCGTCTCCGAATATCTGAAGTGCATAAGGCCGCTCACGTTCATCAACGGTGCAAAGCTCCTCGGTCTTTCTGTCGCTGTAGCACAGCCCCTTTGCGGATATCATCTCCGAGACCATATACGCCGCCCCGTGCTCCTTGCAGACAAGCCTGTAAGCCCTGTCCGCCACCGAAGCCATAGGAGCCAGTGCAGCAGTTTTTTTTATCTCCACGCCGCCGATGTTCAAGTGTCTCATTCCTCCAGAACCAGATTTACCGCAAGT
>CAMBJF010000207.1 GCA_945867875.1 uncultured Ruminococcus sp.
TGGTTGTTTCCTCCGGGGTAATCAACGCCGTTGTCAACGATATATCCACGGTATGTGAAAGGTCCCGTGGGGCTGTCCGAGGTGGCATATGCAAGGCGGCTGCCACGCTTGGGGGAATATATCATATAGTAAACGCCGTTTATTTTTCTGGGTGAGCAGGCTTCAAAGAAAAGCTTTTCCTTTTCGTCAAAGCCGCCCTCGGAGGTTTCCTTGCAGGGGATAAAATGCTCAATGCAGCTGCCGTCGATTATCTCGTACATATTGTCGCTGTTCACTTCCGCAAGGAACGAGCGCTCAAAGCCGCAGTAAATATATGTCCTGCCGTCATCGTCCACAAGCACGCCGGGGTCGATAAACCAGCCGTTGCAGCATATCTCGTCGGGAATGGTGTATTTGTATTTTGAAACGAGCTTAAAAGGCCCCTCGGGTCTGTCGCTGACAGCCACGCAGCCTTTGGCATTCACAATGTATGCGAAAAGATAGTATTTCCCGTCCTTTCCCCGGACCACATCGGGAGCAAAAAGCTGAGTGTTGTCCTTGTTCCAGTCAATGTCGGAGGGGTGGTCACGGTCAGCCTTGGTGTGGAAAATATCGCCGTGGCATACCCATTTGTTAAGGTCGGAAAGAGGTGCGCTCCAGCATTTTAAAACGAAGTCGCAGAAGCTGTCGGAACCTGCCCTGTCATGGGAGCCGTAAACATATATCCTGTCGCCGAAAACTCTCGGCTCACCGTCGGGAATGTATTCGTATTTGGGAAGATATGGATTCATTTTGTTTTCCTTTCATAGCCGTGCTCACTGTCATCTCCGCTGCTGCCGCAGGCTGTCATTGATGCTGTTATGCAAAGTGCTGTGCAGAATGCTGCCGTTTTTCTGAAATTCATCGCAGATGTTCCCCTTTCCCGAAATCACTTTTTCTTGGATTTATTAGATGTATTGCTCTTGCTTGCCGCAGTCTTGGAGGACTTGTCGGTCTTTGTCTTTTTGACTGTTGTAACGGTCTTGTCGCTGCTGCCCGATTTTACAGCCATAAGTCCTTCGAGAAGCTCCTTGTCCTTGAATTCGCACTTGCTTCTGCTGTAGAATGCATCGGTAACGTCCCAGAGAACGGGGCACATATCCCTGTCATATGCAGCCCGGCAAACGCTTGTGAGGTACTTTCTGATAGACTCCTTTTCCTTGTTCTTTACGGGGCAGCCGTACTCGCCGATGATAACGGGAATACCCTTGTCAACAAAGGTCTTTTTCATCATATCCATATTTGTTTCAAGCTCTTTTATGTCTGCGTCAGTGCCCCATTCCTTGCGGCACTTGCCCCAGGAAGCGTCCTTTTCAAGGATAGCAAATGTGGAGGGGGTGTAGTAGTGAACGGAAACCGCACATCTTCCCGCAGGGTCATCGGGCATTTTGTAAAGCTCGTCGCAGGTGAGGGCAATGTCTGTTGCATAGCCCGCAATGAGGAGATGACGCTTCTTGTTGTTGCCGCCCGAAGCTCTTACGATATCAACGAATTTCTGATTTATCTCGTTTAAAAGTCCGAAAGCCTCAGCCTTGCCCTCGGTCTTGCCACTGTGGCGGTTCCAGATGTCGTCCCAGCAGCCCTCTTCGTTCAGTGACTCGAAAATCAGCTTGTCGCCGTAGCTCTTGAACTCCTTTGTGAGCTGAGTCCAGATGCGCTCGTATTTGTGCATACATTCGTCCTTGTCCTTGCCGGAGAATTTCTCCCACCAGCCGCCGTCCCAGTGAATATTCATAATAACGTACATATCGCTGTCAAGCGCCCAGTCAATGACCTGTTTTACTCTTGCAAGGTAATCGGGGTTGATGTCATAATCACCGCTCATCATATTTGACCACGCCACGGGAACTCTCAGGGTGGTAAAGCCCTCCTGGGCATAGCCCTTTATCATATCCTCGGTGATAACGGGGCTGCCCCAGCCTGTTTCGTAGTTTGTAACGCCGGAGGAATTTATCCAGCTTCCCGTTGATTCAAAGGTGTTGCCGAGATTTATGCCCAGTCCCATATCCTTTACTATCTCCATAGTTGACATATTGCGCATTTTCCCGCCCGGAGATGCACAGCCTGCAAGCAGACCTGTGAGCATTGTGAGAGTGAGCACAATGGCTGTGATCTTGCTTAAATACTTTATAATGTTCATATAAACATCGTCCTCCTTTTTTTATTATTATACAGTCTGCACAATAGCTTTTCAATATGCCCAATAGTCAGAAACACTGACCTTTTGTGCAAAATTATATTTTTATGCATACCGATTTGACAATAAGATGTAAATATGCTATAATATCTGCATAACATTTTTTATAACAAAAGGAAAAATATTATGAGAAAATATATCTGCGCTATGATAGCTGCCGCAATGGCAATTTCAATGGCAGCCTGCTCCAAAAAAGATGATACAAGCACCGCCGCACCCGAAGAAAGCACCGCTCAGAGTGAAAGCGTTTCCGAAAGTTCAGCAGGCGAAGAAACATCAGCCGAAGCCGAAACCACAGCAGAAGCAGTCAGCACATCTGACATATCCTACATCGGAAAATGGTATTTTGTGCAGATGGATATGACTGCGGAAAATATGACACTCTCAATGTCCCTTAAAGATATGGAAGTCACTGACCTTACCGACGAGACCGTTTTTGTAATGGACATCGCAGAGGGCGGCAAGGTAAATATCACCTCCGACGGCGACACCGTTGAAGCCGACTGGACACAGACCGACAGCGGCATAACTATCACAGGGGACACCGAAGCCCTCGGTGCAGACACCCTCGATTTCACCCCCGAGGACGCAGACCTTATCAAAACCGTTATCTTCGAGGACGGCGACACCATTGCAATGTACTTTGCCAAGGAGGGCAGCTCAAAGATAGACGATTCTATGAACACAAGCCTCCTCGAGCAGACTCTCGGCGCAATAATGGGCGATATGATAGAGGAGAATATGGAGGAGCTTACCCTTGACGCTCCCGCCGTGCTCACCTATACCGAAGAGAATACAGATGTCAAGTTTGTCCGCTTCACCGCTCCCGAAGCGGGAACATACACATTCCGCTCTGAAAGCGACGGTCACGACACCGCAGCAATTTACGACACCGTAAGCTTTGCGGAAGCTCTTGACATTTCCGAAAACACCGAGGGCGGCTTTGAGCTTTCCCTTACCCTTGAAGCAGATCAGCCCGTTTATATCGAAGTCACCTCAGACAGCAGCGAGGTAACTGTTACAGCGGAGAAGAACTGATTTCCCAATCAAATAAAATTTCAGCCGCAGCATTATCTTAGTGATGATGCTGCGGCTTTGTTTTATGAAAGTTTGGTGAAAACAAGAATTCTTTAAGGTAAATTTAAGCTTTCGCCCTTATCATTTAAACATAATCTTTGGAAAGGAAGATACGGGTGAAAAAAAATAATCATAAAAAACTTATCATAGCCTCGGCGGCAGTTATTATAGCAAATAACCGTATTTAGAACAAACGGTAAGCAGGATAAAAATAAAACGTATAGACACTTAGTAAAAACAGCGGACCTTTTAACGTACATTACTCTTAATAATGTACGATCGGAAAAGGATTTAGAGTGGTTAAAAAATAAACGAAAGGAAGAATATGAGGAATTAAGAAATACGAAACGTTCATTGGAAAGGCGAATAAAAAAGCTTACCGAGGAACAGGGAACGGATAGTAATATCCAGATGGATGAATTACAAAGGGAACTTGAGTTAATAGATAACAGTATTGAAGATGCTTATAATAAAATGAGGGAAGCTGAAAAATTTTATGAGCAATATAAAGAAGAATACTGTACTGATGATTATTCAAGAGCATTGGAAGAATATCGTCAGCTAAATAAAATGCTTGAGGAAACTTCTAATAAGAATAACGAAAGGGAAAATGATACGCACGAAAGTGACCCGCAATATCTTATCTGAATAATGCTGTCAACCTTGACAATACTCCTCCATAAATATGCACTATTCCTATAATATAACACCCTAAAATATGCAAAAATATTATTCCGAAATATACTATTTTATGCATAACACTTGATTTCCGGGTAATAAGATGGTAAGTAATTAACATCCATATAATAAAATCGCACCAAAAGGTCAGAGTTGGGGTATCACTACCAAGGATTGCTGTCAACAGACAACAGAGCCGGACCTTTTGGTGCTGATACTATTATAACATAGTCTTTAGATAATATCAATTGTATATCAAAAAAATAACACCTGTGATGCTTCTAAGCGTTCAAGCTTACGCAGGCTTGCAAAATGCAAACTCGGATACATCATCAAGTGTTACTAGAATTAGAATATCACAACTCTTTGAAATTGTCAAGAAAATTTAAAAGGGAGAAGCTTTGCCGCAGCGAAAGTCATCTCCCTTTAGTGATTG
>CAMBJF010000208.1 GCA_945867875.1 uncultured Ruminococcus sp.
ACACTGCATATCGTCGGCAGCGTCAGATGTGTATAAGAGACAGAAACAAAACCGGGACGTAAATTTTATGAATGATTTGCGGACAGGTACCACGCCTGTCCGTTTTTATTTGAAAGGACGATAGCATTGTACATACTCAAAACGGAAGCAGCATTTGACTCTGCACATTTCCTTTACGGTTACGAGGGTAAATGCCGCAATATCCACGGACATCGCTGGAAGATCGAAGCTGAGATATGCTCCGAGGAGCTTATAAGCGAGGGACAGACCCGTGGAATGATAATCGACTTCGGTGATTTCAAAAAGGCTCTGAAAGACATTGCCGACAGCCTTGACCACAAGCTGATCTACGAGCAGGGGAGCCTGAAGCCCGCCACCGAGCAGGCGCTTGCCGATGAGGGCTTTGCGATGATAAAGGTAGATTTCCGCCCCACAGCCGAAAACTTCTCCCGCTACATTTTCGGACTTCTGAAAGACAGGGGAATGCCCGTAAAAAGGGTCACTGTTTATGAGACCCCCGCAAACTGTGCAGTATATGAGGAGGGCTGAACGTGGAATTTAAGGTAGCCGAAAAATTCGTGAGCATAAACGGCGAGGGCACAAAGGCAGGTCAGCCTGCGGTGTTTATCCGCCTTGCAGGCTGTGATCTCCGTTGCTCCTACTGCGACACAATGTGGGCAAACAGCTCCGACGCTCCCCACGTTAAGATGACCGAAACTGAAATTGCGGATTATGTAAAAAGTACGGGCATCACAAACGTCACCCTCACAGGCGGCGAGCCACTTATGGCGGAAAATGTTTCCGTGCTCCTTGGCGCACTTGCCAAAACGGGGGCAGCTGTGGAAATAGAAACAAACGGCAGTGCGGATATATCTGTCTGTGACAGCATATCCCCCCGCCCCTCCGTGACAATGGACTACAAGCTCCCGTCAAGCGGAATGGAAAGCCATATGCGGCTTGAAAATTACCCCTTGCTCCAAAGCACCGATACCGTGAAATTCGTCTGCGGCAGCAGCGAGGATTTAAACCGTGCCCTTGAAATAATAGAGCGCTATGACCTTACCCACAGATGCAGGGTATTTTTTAGCCCCGTTTTCGGGAAGATAGAGCCTGCGGATATGGTCGATTTCATTCTGGAGCATAAGCTCAACGGTGTGAATTTCCAGCTCCAGCTTCACAAATTCATCTGGGACCCCAACAAAAGGGGAGTTTGATAAGGACTGATAATATGAACAAAATTGACACAAAAGCAATTGAAGAGCACATCAGAGGGATACTCACCGCCTTGGGCGATGACCCCGACAGAGAGGGGCTGAAAGAGACTCCCCACCGTGTTGCAATGATGTATTCCGAGGTGTTCGAGGGAATGAACTACACCAATGAGGAGATTGCGGAAATGTTCAGCAAATCCTTCGAGGTGCAGAGCGATTCCGAGGACTTCGTTCTCGTAAAGGACATCGAAGCTTTTTCCTATTGCGAGCACCACATCGCCCTTATGTATGATATGAAAATTTCCGTGGCATATATCCCCAGAGGAAGAGTGCTTGGACTTTCAAAGATCGCCCGTATTGCGGATATGGTCTGCCGCCGTTTGCAGCTCCAGGAGCGCATCGGTTCGGACATTGCCGAGATAATGGAGCTTGCAGGGGGAAGTCCCGATGTTGCCGTTATCATCGAGGCTTGCCACAGCTGTATGACCGCAAGGGGAATAAAGAAACCCTCCGCAAAGACCTCAACAATGACACTCAGAGGACGTTTTAAGGACGATATGGCTTTGCAGAACAGGCTTATGATGCAGCTTCGCTCTTAAGTCATCGACTGAACAAATGCCGAAAATATCGCCTTGGCTGACGGGTCAGTGCGGTATGAAAATTCAGGGTGCCACTGAACTGCCCATACAAATTTGCTGTCAGGCTTATAGACCGCTTCTGTGATGCCGTCAGGGGAAAATGCCATTTCTCTGAGGGCGGGAGCGGTCATTTTTATTGCCTGATGGTGATAGCTGTTGACATTGAGCGTATCACTGTTCAGCAGCCTTTGCAGGGGAGAGCCTTTTCTGAGCATAACCGAGTGAACTGGAACATCATAGGGCGGTTTCTGATGATGCTCTGTGTCCGAGGGGTGCTGGGTTGGGATATCCTGATAAAGCGTTCCTCCAAGCACAGCGTTTATAAACTGAATGCCACGGCATATCCCGAGAACGGATTTGTCATCTCTCAGTGCAATTTTAAGAAATTCCCTTTCCATTGCATCTCTTTTCTGACAGGGGACAACCATATCGCCCAGTGCGGTCTCATTGTAAAGCGCGGGGTCAACATCGTGCCCGCCCGTGAACAGAAATCCGCTGCACATATCCGCAACCTGTGATATCTCTTTCTTATCATCGGTAAAGGGCAGTATCACAGGCAGACCGCCTGCCTCACGAATGCCGTCAATGTACCCCGGCAGCATCCACAGGCTTTCCTTTTCATCGTCCCATAACGGCATTATTCCCACGACTTTTTTCATAGCCTATCATTCCTTTCAAAAAAATGCAGACAGCAAAGCGGTTGATACTAAATTTAGTATCAGGCTTCGTTGTCTGCATTTTGTTATCTGTGATTTTCGTGCCTTTTGGCGGTATAGCTTTCTGCCTTTATCCTGTACATTTTTGTATTTGCAAGATGAGCGGGGCTGAATTTTGCTGTACTGATGCCGAAATGCGCCACAAGTGCGGCAAGATATTCTTTCTTTTCGCTTTCGGGAACAGTCTCAATAATGCCCTGACCGATGACGCTTGCATATGCATAGCTTGCGGTGCAGGTCTCTTCGCCCACAGGGGGCATAAATTCGGTCTCGCATTCAATTTCAAATGCAGCGTGGCAGTCATTTTCAATAATCAGGTGCTTGCCGCCCTCTTTGGAGCTGTGGAAAAACAGCTCTAATTTATCGCCGTCGAATTTGTACCCGTAATTCACGGGCAGTATGTAGGGATATGTTCCGTTGTTGAGAGCAATGTGCATAACGCTGCTCCCTTCAAGAATCTTTTTTATGGTTTTGATATCAGTTATCTCACGGTCTTTCCTGCGCATAAGTTTCACCTCTTAAAGTATGCAAAAAGCCGCTTCTGAAAAATCGGAAGCGGCTTTGCTTTATGTATGTGTTATACGATTACTGAGCAGCCTCAACGGTCGTGATGTCGCTGCCGAACCACTTTGTGGAAATTTCGCCAAGCTTGCCGTCAGCCTTCATCTCGCCGAGGATCTTCTGGACCTCGTCACGGAGAGCCTGATCTTCCTTGCGGAAACCGATAGCGTATTCCTCTTCTTCAAGTCCGTCGGGAAGAACCTTGTAGTCCTTGCCAGCGGAAGTGATCTGGTAGTTTGCAACAACACTGTCAAGGAACACAGCGTCAACGAGACCGAGCTCCAGCTGCTGGAGAGCCTCAACGTTTGTAGCCATAGCGGTTACGGTAACAGGTGTGTCAGATGTGTAAAGCTCGGAAGCCTCAAGGATGTCCTGAGCGGAAGAGCCGTTCTGAACAGCTATGTTTTTGCCTGCAAGCTCGGTCATAGAAGTAACATCGGAGGAAGCGGGAACAACGAATACCATTTCATTCTTCATATATGGCTCGGAAAGATTCATCTGCTCTTCTCTTGAAGGGTTGATGCTCATACCGTTCCAGATGCAGTCGATCCTGCCCACAGCAAGGTCCTGCTCCTTGGTATCCCAGTCGATAGGCTCCTTAACGAGCTCAACGCCCATTCTTGCGCAAACTTCCTCGGCAACATCGATATCGAAGCCAACGATCTCGTCGTTTTCATTGGTGTAGCCCATAGGCTCAAATGTAGCGTCAAGACCGAGAATGAACTTGCCGCTGTCGAGAACCTTCTGGAGTGACTCATCGGAGCCTTCTGCTGCGGACTCACCCTCAGCTGCCTCAGTTTCGCCCTCAGCTGCGCTCTCGGAAACCTCTGCGCCATTGGCAGCGGTTGTCTCATCGGAAGCGGTCTGCTCGGTATTTCCGCCGCAGGCTGCAAATGACATAACCATAACAGCTGCTGCGGCAGCTGCCATAATTCTTGATTTCTTCATACTATCTTCTCCTTAAAAATCTTTCAGGGAATAAATTCCCGTTCTTTACTATACCACACTAAAGTGATTTTGTAAAGCATATGTAAGCTTTTTTGTAAACTTGTCCATATTTACGGTTTTGTCGGGGGAGAATATGGGCGTTTCAACAAGGAAGTTTTTTTAGTGAAGCAAAACCGGTAACCAATAAAACCATAGACAAAAAATCTTCGCATAATCCATATAATCAAGATCATACGAAGATTTTTGTACAGTTTTTTATTGGTTAAGTATTATACTATATAAGGATTTGGTTTGAAGAGAAGAATAATTATATCAAGTATCCAGCCTATT
>CAMBJF010000209.1 GCA_945867875.1 uncultured Ruminococcus sp.
GAGTAGTTTTTCAATGCTTTTTGCATTGGGTTCCTACTCTTATATTGTACCAAATTGGAATTTAGCTGGTTGATTTATAATTTTGTAGGGGACGGGTCTCCCGTCACAATTCTCAAATGTGGGGCAACGGGACGGGAGACCTGTCCCCTACATATAATGATATACCGAACAAGAACGTATCGTTACCGAGCCGACAGTCTGATGCCCAAATAAATTATAGAACGATTGGCTTCGGGCACAGCCCGATTCCGATTTATCAATTAATTGCTCTGCTGTAATTATACATCAAATCCCCGCCGCCTGTCAACTATATGCAAAATGATACATCAAAATCACTTGACAACCGCCCCGATATGGAATATAATAGAATATGACTATGAAAATGCCCTGCTATGCAGGCAGGAATAAATAAAGGTGGTAAGATCAATGGCAGCAGAAAAAACAATGGACAAAATAGTCGCTCTCTGCAAGGGCAGAGGCTTTGTATATCCCGGAAGTGAGATCTACGGCGGTCTCGCAAACACTTGGGATTACGGTCCTCTCGGCGTTGAACTCAAAAACAACATCAAAAAGGCGTGGCTCAAGAAATTCGTTCAGGAAAGTCCCTACAACGTAGGACTTGACTCCGCTATCCTTATGAATCCCCAGACATGGGTGGCTTCCGGACATATCGGCGGTTTCTCCGACCCCCTTATGGACTGCAAGGAATGTAAGACCCGTCACCGTGCAGACCAGCTCATCGAAAGCCAGTCCGACGCAAATCCCGCAGGCTGGACAAACGACCAGATGGCTGAATTTATCGAAACTCACGACATCAAGTGCCCCAACTGCGGCAAGAAGAACTTCACTTCTATCCGTCAGTTCAACCTTATGTTCAAGACTTTCCAGGGCGTAACCGAGGATTCCAAGGCAGAGCTTTATCTCCGTCCCGAGACCGCTCAGGGTATTTTCGTAAACTTCAACAACATTCAGAGAACCACCCGTAAAAAGGTTCCTTTCGGCGTTGGACAGGTGGGCAAATCATTCAGAAACGAGATCACTCCCGGTAACTTCATCTTCCGTGTAAGAGAATTCGAGCAGATGGAGCTTGAATTCTTCTGCAAGCCCGGCACTGACCTTGAATGGTTCCAGTACTGGAGAAGCTACTGCAAGGACTTCCTCCTTGGCCTCGGCATCAACGAGGAGCACCTCAGACTCCGTGACCATTCTCCCGAAGAGCTTTGCTTCTACTCCAAGGCAACAACCGACTTCGAGTACCTCTTCCCCTTCGGCTGGGGCGAGCTCTGGGGCATTGCGGACAGAACCGACTATGACCTCACTCAGCATATGAAGACAAGCGGCAAGTCTATGGAATATTTTGACCCCGAGACCAACGAGAAGTACATTCCCTACGTTATCGAGCCCTCTCTCGGCGTAGAAAGACTTTTCCTCTCCATCGTCTGCGAAGCATATGACGAAGAAGAGATAGGCGACGGTGAGAAGTCCGATGTAAGAACAGTTATGCATCTCCACCCCGCTCTTGCACCCGTAAAGGCAGCTGTACTTCCCCTTACAAAGAAGCTTAAGGAACCTGCAATCGAGCTTTACACCAAGCTTGCAAAGAAGTGGAACGTTGAGTATGACGAGGCAGGACAGATCGGTAAGCGTTACCGCCGTCAGGACGAGATCGGCACACCTTTCTGCATCACCTATGACTTTGACACTCTCGAGGACGGCTGCGTAACAGTCCGTGACAGAGACACAATGGCTCAGGAAAGAATCAAGATAGACGATCTTATCGCTTATATCGACAAGAAGCTTGAATATTGATTTCTTTTAAATAACACAAAAACCCCTGCGTAAAAAATTACACAGGGGCTTTTTATTGCTTGACAACCGTTATTTTATGTGATATAATACAAATAAAGAAGCAGCCGTGCAGACGGCGTGCCTCCTGTTCAGTCTTATCTCTAATTTATATTAGACAATTTGACCGTTCAAGCTGCAACTTGGGCGGTCAGTTTTTTTTATCGCTTCTGTATTTCAGAATATCTATGATAAGGCGGATAACATCGACAGCGAGTGCCGATACCGCACATATTTCCGGAATCGTCATTACTTCGTTCTGAGAGTTTTGTGGTTTCCGTAAGGAAATCTTTGGCGGCAGCCAAAGAAACAAAACTCGGCTTGAAAATCTATGATTTTCAAGCATCGCCGCCTACCGTCGAAACTGTGCTTTACACTGTCTCATTCGGCTGCTTCGGTACTATGTACCGACATAATTATACCTTTTTTCGCATAAATTGTCAATTACATTTCGGTTACAATAAAAAGCTGCAATGCATCACTCCAAAAACCGCTTCGGAATAAATGCATAGACCATACAGGTGCGCAGCTTGGGATTTTTTTCTGTGTTGTCGGGATCTGCTTTCAGCACATAATCAAAGGTGACCTTTCCATTGGAAACAATAACGTCATTATTGTAAAAAGCAGGGTACTTATATTCATTTGTGAAAAAGCACACCGCAGCCGAGCATTTTTCAAAATCAGTATTTAAGGACAGCTTGCCGTTAGTCACATATTTTTCCGCTTGCTCCCAAAAGTCATCATATTCTTCTTTGGACTCAATAAGAATGACATCTCCTCCGAAAGCATTATAAAGCTTTTGAGTACCTATGTTATATTCCACTCCAAGCGAGTAGTTTATATCCTGCTTAAGATCATTCCTGTCAGGATAGACCACATTCTCAAAGACCGTGTTTCCAAACATATTTTTGGGGAATGCCGCCATATGGCAGAAGCCGTCCATAGCCTGCGGGACCTCTTCCCACTCCCCGGGTGAATAGCTGGTTTCGTCCATTCCGAAATAAAGAAGCGTTCCTTTTCTGACAAGCCTGTCTGCGTGAAGATAATACCCGCCGCAGTTCAGCTCATCATAGCAGACTGCATAGCTGTAATCGCTGATAGGATAGCTTGCTTTCATTGCCTGAAATGCATCTGCAACCTTCCTGTTATACCGCCACTCATCACTTTTTGGAAGATCGTCGGGAACTGCAAGCCCGTACCTGTCCTCAGCAAAGGACAGCTGTTCGTCAGTCTCAATGAAAAGCATTTCATCAGGCGGCTTTTTATCCTGAGATAAATAATCACTGTTAAAGCTGTTTATGTAAATATCCTCATCGGTAAAAATTTCTTCCGGCACATCATCTTCCGAGGCAGTGTCGGCTGTTATAATTTCCGATGACTTTGTTTCGGAAACAGCAGTTGTTTCCCCATTTGTCTGTGAAGTCGATTTTGTTTCGGATAATTTTTCGGCAGTAACGGAGCTTGTCTCCGAAAAAGACGTGACCTCAAAATCGGTTTCATTTTCTGAAAAATCAGCCGAAGTATTGCTGTGAACAGCAATATCGTCGCCTGTCGCCGTATTGCAGCCAGCTGCAATGACCATAAAGCCAAGGTATAAAGCTAATAAACCAGCCCTTCTTTTCATTTTCGGATACCCCCGTTTATTTTATGACATAATTATACAGTCTGCCTTGAAATTTGTCAATTACATTTTGATTACAATAAAGACAATATTCATATATAAAATCACCCCGTCAGAATGAATTGACCTGACGGGGGTGATTTATCATATGATTTTTACCAACCCATAACGCTCTTTATCTCACTCACAAGCTTCTCCGAAGCCTTTTCGTGAGTAGCCTCTGTGGGGTGCCAGTCAGCGGCATATCCATCACTCTGAGACTGGATATCAAAAGCCATTGCAGTGACCTTTGTGTCCCCTGTTTCCTCGGTGTAATTCTGAACAGCCTGTTCTACAGCTGGATACAGGTCCTGACCCATAATTCCGAGGGTGCAGAATATCTGTGCATCGGGATTGTTTGTGCGCAGCTTTTTCAGAAATTCAACATAGGAATCCACGTAATCCTGAACCCTATCTTCCTTGTTTTTAGTGTAGGAAGCGTCATTTGTTCCAAGATTTACAACAATAGCATCGGGAGTATAGCCCGTGAAATCCCACGCCTGTCCGCTGACCCTCTTGCCGCCGAAAGTGCCGTAAGAGTTGCCCAGCTTATCATAATATTTGGGAAGCTGCTGCTCCGCAACCTTTTTCTTGCCGTCGGAATAGCCCGAAATAATGCCGTAGCCGCTGATGGAGACCATACTGTAGTCAGCGTCAAGCTTTTCGGCGGTCTTGTATGCATATGTCTTTGTAACGTCTTCGGTCTTTGTGGAGAAATGGTGCTCCTTGACCTCATCGTCAACGCCATAGCCGCAGGTAATGGAGTCACCCACAAATTCAATGAAATGCGCCTTTTTCTCAGCAGGCTTTATGCCCTCTTCAGCATCAACAGTGATATACTTCACCGCACAGGTGGAATTCGCCGTCTCGGACAGCTTAACTATCTTCACATC
>CAMBJF010000210.1 GCA_945867875.1 uncultured Ruminococcus sp.
GAACTTTATGTGCGGGGGCGGCTCCTCGATAAGCTTTAAAAGGGCGTTGAAAGCGTCCTTTGAGAGCATATGGACCTCGTCGATGATGTAGACCTTGTATCTGCATCGTTCGGGGGTGTATTCGGCAGCCTCTCTCAGCTCACGTGCATCGCTTACGGAGCCGTTTGAAGCGGCATCTATCTCGATTATGTCGGAAAGAGCAAAATTGTCCGCATCACGGCAGATATCACATTCTCCGCAGGGACTTCCGTTAACAGGGTGCTCGCAGTTTAAAGCCTTTGCGAATATTCTGGCGCAGGTAGTCTTTCCCGTTCCCCTTGAACCCGTAAACAGATAAGCGTGGGCAGTCTTGCCGTTTATTATCTGGTTTTTCAGTGTCGTGGTGATGTGGGGCTGGGAAATAACGTCATCAAATGTTGTTGGACGGTATTTGCGGTAAAGTGCCTGATACATACAGCTCCTCCTTTCCGAGTGATAAGAGCTTCCTTATGCCCTGTGAAATCTTGCCTTAAGGTGCTCCTCAAAGAAGTTTTCGGGGTAGCCGTTGGCGGTGCATATCTGAGCGCAGTAATCCCTGTAGCCATCGGTGTCGTTTATCCTTGCGATGAGCGCAAGGCGATACCTTTCGCACGCCTCGTCCTCCTTGCCCTCAAGCAGGCTCACAAGAGCAAGTCCGCCCTGAGCGGTAACGGGGTCGAGACCGTATTCAACAGCCTTTTCAAAATATGTGCGGCTCTTTTCGGGCTCATTTGCGGACAGATACAGCTTGCCCATTTCATTGAAAAGGAACGGGAATATCCCTCTTTCCTCGGCAATGGGCAAAAGCCTTTCGTAAATTTCAGCCGCAGAGCCATAGCTTGCGGACATATTGAAGCTTCTTGCCGCCATAAGCAGGGATTCGGCAGTCTGAACGCCGTTGTCCGCAGCTATCACCGCCTGATGAGCGGCATTGGTGGAGAAACCCATTCGGTTGTAGCAAATGGCTGTGTAAAACGCCAAAACGCCCTTTTCCTTATCGGTGAGGTCTTTCTGCAAAAGGTCTCTGAAATCGTCCAGAGCGTCCTCATTTTCTTCATTGCGAAAATGCTCGAAAGCCTTGTAAAAAAGGCGCTTTTTTGCACCGAATCCGAAAGCCTTTCCGATGACCTCCTTGTCGTAATCGGAGGTGATCTCCTCGGTGGGACCGTGGAGTATCACTGTAACAGTGCTCAGGAGCATTACTGCGGCACCGGTGAGGATAAGCACCGCACCTGCCGATATGAGCGATATGTCATTTTCCGCAGCGCCTGCGGAAATAAGCAGCACCGAAACTGCAAAAGCAGTGAGGAGACCTGCGGGAGATGCCTTTTCAAAGCTCCTGCGCAGACCCTGCCAAAAAGAATTTTTCAAAGTCAAAACTCCTAAATATATGAAAAAATCCGATACATAGGTGTGCAGGCTTGCTGCGGCACACGAAACGTAC
Organism: uncultured Ruminococcus sp.; assembly: GCA_945867875.1. GTDB lineage: Bacteria > Bacillota > Clostridia > Oscillospirales > Ruminococcaceae > Huintestinicola. The sequence continues at coordinate 1,463 of CAMBJF010000210.1, forward strand.
CGCTTAATGCTGCTCGGTTCCCCGCCTGACATGGTTCACGGTGTTTTGTTGCACAGGGCCCGCACACCTATATATCGGATTGCGACCATCTAAGCATTATTATACCATATTGGTTTTCAAATTGCAAGAGTTTTTTTCAAAAAAGTTTGCAGCCTTTGGGAAATGTGAAAATGTTAAGGGATTAAAAATGTGCCGCTCCCTTTGACATCGCCTGCTTAAACGTTTACGACAGTATATTGTATTTGTCGCTTAAATATTTGTTTAATATTCCTATTGAAAAAACTGCACAGATATTCTATAATGTTTTTAGGCAGATTTTTACAATGGATTATTCAGGGCTTGCGGCAGTTTCAGAAACCTACCGCAAATAATTTCGAGAAGGAGAAAAGAAATATGATGCCTGTTATCACAAAGGAAGATTTTGAAGAGAAGCTCAGACAGCAGCTTCAGGTGGAGTTTAACGTAACTCCCATAGACGCTTCTGATAATCAGATCTACAAGGCTCTCTCCGCGGTAGTGGTAGAGATCCTCAGAGCAAAGAGAAGAAAGTTCAGAAATCAGGTACATTCCGCAGGAAAGAAAGAGATATACTATCTTTCAATGGAATTTCTTATGGGCCGTTCCCTTAAGACAAGCCTTTACAATCTGGAAATAAACGATATGGTCGAGGATATCCTCAAGAAGTGGGACGTTAACATCGAGCGTATCTACGATTACGAGCCCGACGCAGGTCTCGGAAACGGCGGTCTTGGCAGACTTGCTGCCTGCTACCTTGACGGTCTTGCAACCGACGGATATCCCGCAATGGGCTACTCCATCTGCTACGAGTACGGTATCTTCAAGCAGAAGATCGAGGACGGCTGGCAGACAGAGCTTCCCGATAACTGGCTCCCCGGCGGCGAGAGCTGGCTCGTTCCCAAGACTGACAAGTCCATCGAAGTCCACTTCGACGGCGAGCTTAAGGAATACTGGGATCAGCAGTATCACCACGTTTCCTATGTAAACTACAGCACAGTTGTTGCCGAGCCTTATGATATGTATGTTCCCGGCTATGACAGCGAGGGCGTTTCCGTTCTCAGACTCTGGAAGGCTGTAGCTCCCTCCTTTGATATGAAGATGTTCAACCAGGGCGACTATGCAAAGGCTCTCGGTCAGAACACCGTTGCTCAGGCTATCTCCAAGGTGCTCTACCCCAACGACAACCACCTGGAGGGCAAGAGCCTCAGATACCGTCAGCAGTACTTTATGTGCGCAGCTTCCGTTGGCGATATCGTTAACCGTCATATGTCCGTTTACGGCACACTTGACAACCTCCACGAAAAGGTTGCTATCCATATCAACGATACTCACCCCACACTTGCTATCCCCGAGCTTATGCGTATCCTCCTCGATGACTGCGGCTACAGCTGGGACAAGAGTTGGTACATCGTTACCAACACATTCGCATACACCAACCACACCGTTATGGCTGAGGCCCTCGAGAAGTGGGACGTTAACCTTGTCCGCCAGATCACTCCCCGTATCTTCGACATCATCTGCGAGATCAACCGCCGCTACTGCGAAGAGCTTATGGAAAGACTCGGCGACGGAAACAAGGTCTCCAGAATGTCCATCGTTCAGAACAATCAGATCCATATGGCTCTCCTCTGCGTATGCGCATCTCACAGCGTAAACGGCGTTTCCAAGCTCCACTCCGAGATCATCAAGACAGAGGTATTCAGCAACGAGTACAGCTACACTCCTCACAAGTTCCAGAACGTTACCAACGGTATCGCATACAGAAGATGGCTCCTCCAGTCCAACCCCGGACTTACAGATCTTCTTTCCGAGACCATCGGCGACGGCTTCAAGAAGAATGCAGCTGAGCTTTCCGATTTCGTTAAGTTCGAGAATGACAAGAAGGTACTCGATCAGCTTGCAAAGATAAAGCTTGAAAACAAGAAGCGCTTTGCTAAGTATGTTCATCAGAACTTCGGCGTTGACCTTAACATAAACGCTATCTTCGACGTTCAGGTAAAGCGTCTCCACGAATATAAGAGACAGAACCTTAACGCTCTCAACATAATCGCAGAGTACAACGCTCTCCTCGAAAATCCCGATATGCCTTTCACTCCCAAGACATACATCTTTGCGGCTAAGGCAGCTCCCGGCTACTACCTCGCAAAGCAGATAATCAAGATGATCTGGGCTCTTGGCGAGGAAATAAAGAAGAACCCCGTTATCAGCAAGAAGCTCCAGGTATTCTTCCTTGAAGACTACCGTGTAACCCTTTCCGAGCTCCTTATGCCCGCAGCAGAGGTTTCCGAGCAGATATCTCTCGCAGGTACAGAGGCTTCGGGTACAGGTAATATGAAGCTTATGCTCAACGGCGCACTTACTCTCGGCACACTTGACGGCGCAAACGTTGAGATCAAGGAGCAGGTTGGCAAGGACAACATCTTCATCTTCGGTATGACCACCGAGGAAGTTCTTGCAAAGAAGGCACAGGGCTACCGTCCCGAGGAATATGTAAACAACAACGAGGTCATCAGAAAGGCTCTTGCCAAGATGTACAGCGGCATCAACGGCTGCACATTCGAGGAAGTTGCAGACACCCTCAAGTTCAAGGATCCTTATATGGTACTTGCAGATTTCGATGCTTACCAGTCCGCTCAGCAGTACGTTTCCGAGTGCTACAAGGACAAGGCTAAGTGGAACAAGATGTCTCTCCACAACATCGCAGGCGCAGGAGTATTCTCCGCAGACCGTGCTGTTGACGAGTACGCTAAGAACATCTGGAAGCTTACCAAGTAATTTAAAAACGGCATAAATAAACGGCTCTTTCCAAAATGGAGAGAGCCGTCAGTCTGTCGAATAACCCCTAATTCGCAAGCGGATTAGGGGTTAAAAAGTATA
>CAMBJF010000211.1 GCA_945867875.1 uncultured Ruminococcus sp.
CTCCAAAAGCGATATTAACAAGTTCAGATATTTATATTAACATAATATCCACTTATGCGGATAAAAAAATAATTATAATTTTTAAGGAAATATTTTTTGAAAGGAACGAAACACAAATGGAAGAAACCATTATCGAAACCACCGCCGAAACTGTTGCGGAGACCACCGCCCCCGCCATCGTCAGCGAAGCGGAAAATGTCATCGAAGCCGTATCAACGGGAAATGTTGACAGCGGCGTGTTAAAGAACTTCACAGATGCGCTCATAGCCTATCTTCCCACCGTTGTCACCGCCGTGATAATCTTCATCGTGGGAAAAATACTCGCCAAGATACTTGTCAAGATAATCGACAAGGGAATGGGCAGGAGCCATATAGACGAAACGGCTCAGGGCTTTATGAGGTCGCTACTGAGCATAATTTTCACAGCTTTTGTAGTAGTCATAGCCCTGTCCACTCTGGGCATTCCAATGACCTCCATCGTCACCGCCATAGGTGCGGCAGGCGTAGCCGTAGCTCTCGCCCTCCAAAACAGCCTTTCCAATGTGGCAGGCGGCTTTCTCATTCTCCTGACCAAGCCATTCAACAAGGGTGATTATATAAGCTCAGGCGGCAATGAAGGCATCGTTGAGGACATAAGCATTCTTTCCACCAAGCTCCTCACCTATGACAACAAGGTCATCTTCATTCCCAACAGTATGATCTCGGGCAGCACCCTTATCAATTACAGCAAAGAGGAAAACCGACGCATCGACCTGAAATTCAGCATCTCTTACGAATCTGATTTCGAGGAAGCCAAGAAGCTAATGAGCGAGGTAATAGCCGAGCACAAGCTCATTCTTACAGACCCCGCCCCCTTTGTCCGTGTTGCGGAGCTGGCAGCAAGTTCGGTGGATATTTCCGTTAAGGTGTGGGTAAAGACCGCCGATTACTGGACGGTTTATTTCGACCTTATCGAGCAGATAAAGTCCGCCCTCGACAGAAACAACATCGAAATCCCCTACTCCAAGCTTGATGTGAACATCAAAGAAAAAACCTGAACCTTATCTTATAATTATAGCACATTTATTCTGATTTGTCAAGTACGACATATGCCAAAAGCCTCGGGAAAACGCTTTCCGAGGCTTATTTTTTGCTTTCATATTCTCGCTCTATCCACGCCATAAGCAGCCGCACTATCCGCTCTTGTTCATTTGCGGAAAGTGCCCGTCCCTTGGGCACACGATACCACTTTTCAAGGCACCCCCGACAGCAGCAGGCACAAGCGTGCTGGGCGATGAAAACAGGGTGACCCCGCATCGGCGTCTGCTTCCCGTCATTGGGTATCACCGCAGGAGCAAGGCGGCTTGCCACAAAATCTGCGCAGTGCCGCCGTATCGTCTCCATACCCTTTTCATTAATATAGCTTATATCCTTGGGAGAAAGGTGAAATCCCGCTCTGAACGCCGACTTTTTCAGCTTCTCCAGTGCTTCATCAACCGTCTGCATCATTTATTCCTTGAAACATAAAATTTCTCAGGTGCATTTTCAATATCAACGTACACCTTTTTTACATCGCCACGAACATAGGGGCACTTGTTCGGGTGATATGGCTTGCTTGTGAACCGAAGCTCCCTGCCGCTGCCTCCGTCATAAACGAATACCGCCCGATCATAGCGGACACCGTCCACTGTAAGATTTGCAGGCTCTTCACCTGCAAAATCCGCATAAACATACATATCATCGGCAATGAGCCTGTTTATGTAACAGCCGAATCTTATTTCCTTTGCAAGCACACTGCCGCCGATTGCACCGAAGAAAAGCCCCGACAGCGCAAAAATTATGGGAATGACAGTCTGCCTGCTGCGCTGAGATGACGGGTCATCGGGGTCAATGAATATCTCCACCCTGTCACCCTTTTTCATTGTGGAAACATATTTATCCAGCCGTCCCTCATATGTCTCACCGCCGTATTCATACCCGATATCCACACGGTAATAGTTCTCGGTCTTGTTCCTGATCTTTGAGCTGTAGGAACTGATATCGGTTATCTCGGCATAAACGGACACAGCATTTTGTGCAAAATCCGACCAGTTTACAAACGCCACCGCTCCCACAGCAATTAATACAATACCGATAAGCAGGAATATACCGCCAACAAATGTCTGAACAAAGCTCAGTCTGTACCGCTCCATAATTATCCCCCTTTGTAAAAAAAGCCCGCAGTGACCGTCTGAGCGGAAAATGCGGGCTTTGTAAATTCTGTTGTATCAGCCTGAAAATTATTCGGTAACAGGGACAGTCCAGCCGAATACGTCCTCAGTCTTGCCCCACTGAATGCCTGTGAGGGTGTCATAAAGCATATGGGAAACAGGGCCGATCTCGCCGTTGTTGAGCTTCATAACCTTGTCGCCGTACTTAAGCTCGCCGATAGGAGAAATAACAGCGGCAGTACCTGTGCCGAATGCCTCATCGAACTTGCCCTCGTCATAAGCCTTGATAAGCTCATCTATCTCGATATCACGCTCGCAGACCTTGTAGCCTTTGTGTCTGAGTATCTCGAGGCAGGACTTTCTTGTGATACCGCCGAGAATGGACTTTCTGTCAAGGCTGGGAGTGAGGACTTCACCGTTGATTACGAAGAATACGTTCATAGCGCCAACTTCCTCGATGTACTTGCGGTGAACGCCGTCGAGCCAGAGAACCTGCTCGTAGCCTGCCTTGTCAGCCTCTTCCTGAGCCTTGAGGGAGATAGCGTAGTTAGCAGCAGCCTTTGTGAAGCCTGTGCCGCCTGTAACAGCTCTTACATAGTTCTGCTCAACGTAGATCTTAACGGGAGCAAGACCTGCTGCGTAATATGCGCCGACAGGAGAACATACGATGCAGAAAAGGAGGTGCTTTGCAGGGTGAACGCCAAGCATAGGGTCAACCGCAAAAATGAAAGGACGGATATAAAGAGATGTTCCGTAGTTGTGGGGAACCCAGTCAGCATCAACTTCAACAAGCTTCTTGATAGCCTCAACGCCGAACTTCTCGTCGATCTGAGGAATGCAGAGACGGTCATTGGAAACGTTCATTCTTGCCATATTCTGCTCAGGACGGAAAAGCTGGATCTTGCCGCTCTCGGTTCTGTAAGCCTTAAGACCCTCAAAGTCAGCCTGACCGTAGTGGAGGCACATAGAAGAAGGCTCCATAGGAATAGGACCATAAGGAACGATTCTTGCATCGTGCCAGCCCTGTCCCTCATCGTAGTTCATAAGGAACATATGGTCGGTAAAAATCTTGCCGAAGCCGAGCTTTGTCTCGTCAGCAGGCTTAGCCTTGGGCGAAGTGGTTTTTGTGATCTTGATATCCATATTAAACATACTCCTTTTATGTAAAATATACAAAAACAATAGGGAAACTCTGCAATAGCAGATATTTCCGCCGATTTTATATAATTATACCATATTACATTTGATTTTTCAAGTAAAAGTTATATAAAAACCTCTTGCTTTTTGATTTTCTTTATGATATAATATACAAGTCGGCAATTATGCTGTTTATATGTCTCCGTAGCTCAGCAGGATAGAGCGTTCGCCTCCTAAGCGAAAGGCCGTGGGTTCGAATCCCGCCGGGGACGCCATATATTTTTGCGAAAGAGGTTCGTTGGATGTCGTTCATAGAGGTTTTCGTACTGTAAAACCGAATAGCAGCACAGTATTTTCGGTATTGATATCGGTCAATGCCTTGGCGTTCTGTGCCCTCAACGACCTTTCGTGTACATGATATTTTTATCGGCACATCGGAAAAGGTGTGCATTTTTTATGCCTGTTCGGTTTTACGGTACGTTTTTTCATAAGTATAAAGATATGGATAAACGGAGGAAAACCTAAATGAAGCATAATAAAAGAAACGCTATAGATTTCAGAAATAACCCCTGCACCGAAACATTTACCTGCAAGGTCTGCGGCTGGATATGCACCCCCGAGGGCGCAGGCTCAGACCACCGCAACCACTGCCCGAACTGCCTTTCAAGCAAGCACGTTGACGATGAGCCCGGCGACAGGGCATCGGACTGCGGAGCGGTTATGGAGGCTATCGGCGTGTGGGTGAGAAAGAACGGCGAATGGGCGATAATACACCGCTGCAAGCGCTGCGGAAAGCTCAGCTCAAACCGTGTTGCCGCCGACGATAACCCCGTAAAGCTGATGTCCATAGCAATGCGACCCCTTGCGGAGCCGCCGTTCCCCGTGGAGCACATAAAGGAGATAAGCAGGCTTCTTGATGAGGAAAAATAAGCCTTGATAAACAAAAATGGCTGTCACATTTTGAAATGCTCCCCTTTTGTTAGACAATGTGGTATAATAAAAATATACCGA
>CAMBJF010000212.1 GCA_945867875.1 uncultured Ruminococcus sp.
TGTAATTTGACAAGTAAACTACAAAAAGTCAAAAAAGCGAAAAAAGCCGAGATAAATCTTTAAAACCCAAAAAAAGCACGTAGAATAGCCGTTTTAGGGACGTTAAAAATTGAAACAAAAGAAAATGCCTGAGTGTCTTATGTCAAAGACATTCGGGCATTTTTACGTTTAAAAGGCAGAAACTACGGACGATAAAAACGGAGCATTTAAATTTTTTAAAAGCATTAAAATTGGCTTAAATACGTGTTTTGACGGTTTTAATTCATTTTAAGAGGTCACATCTGACTTGATAATGGCGGGGGTGCGAACTGCGAACTAAAAAATAGAGGGGGTGCGAACCAGTTCGTACCCCCTGTTTTATACAAGTTTTATTGTAAACTCTATCTGTCAATTTATGGAATTTAGTATTTTGCTTTTTACTTCTTTGTACTCCTCTTCTGAAATAGCACCTTCGTCTAAAAGCCTCTTATACTTTGCAAGCTCATCAGCATTGGATATAGCAGAAACGTTCTCAGCCTTTGCAGGCTCGTTTTGAACAGCAATTGCATTAAGCATACCCATAAGCTTTATGGCATCGGCTTTGTTTCTCGAATATAGTGCAGATGAATCGGAAACAGGAGAAATAATTAAGGGAATAGTTATTACAGGGTCTGATATTCTTGAAGTGTAAACAATTACGTTCAAAGAATTGATAGTATGCGATTTTGTGGCGGTTGTTGCGCCTACTATCGCTCCTACTCCGCCAAATACAGCAGAGCCGACCACTGCACGTAAAACACCATTTTGGGAGACATATTTATTGCCGTTTTCATCAAGTTCAACCTTAACAATATCTTTGAAGTCATATACCGGGCTCTGCTCCGACTTATAGACAGCCCAACGCTTGGTGGTTTCATCAACCATTACGCTTCTGAACGAAGCCGTTATTTTAAAGTTGTTTTTGTCAAGCCAATTCTGCAATTTTCCCATTTCGTTATCCAATGGGTTTTTGACACTTCCTAAAATCAGAAAAACAATAACTACAGCTACAATAATTATAGCAAATATAGCAAATCCCATATCGTAATCCCCCTATTTTATACTCTTCCGATAACAAGCCCGCTGCATCTGATGTCATCGGGATCGTAGTCGGAAAACATAATGTCATCGTACTGGTCGTTAAGTGAAATGAGCCTGTCGCCGCCGAATTTTTTTATATATCCGCTGCCCTCGATGATGAAAATACCGATTTGTCCCCGCTCCACTGCGTTCTGCTGTTTTACCAGTACGATATCCCCGTCATAGTAAACAGGTTCCATACTGTTTCCATAAATTGTAAGGCAGAAGTCAGCTCTGCGGGCTTCGGGTGTGTCGGGTATTTCAATTTCGTCCCAGTCGTCGGAATCTGAAAGTCGTTCGCCCGTTCCTGCCGATACCTTGTACATACTGTGCTTAATGACGATCATAGACGGAACAGGTTCGGAATCGGCTTCGGCGTACATATCCGCTATTGCTTCCGCACGTCCTATAAGCCGATTCTTTTCATTTTCCGGTAGCTGCTTATAGTATTTTAACAGTTCAGCTTCATCACAAGACAAATCGCTGCTTTCCGATTTGCTTGATATGTCGTTTGGTTTATCTAAAATGATATTATCAATAGATATATTTAGATATGAAGCTATTTTTACAAGGATATCCAAATCTAATTTAGACGTAGGCTTTGACTTCCATTTACTGAAAGTACTTTTATCTATGCCAATTTCACGAGCTAAAACAGAAGGTTGTATCCCACAATCTTTTATACAGTTAAGAATTTTATCACTAAATTCCATAAATACACCGTCTTTCATTTGTATAATCCGACAAAGTTGAATCGTTTCAACTCAAAGTTGAGTCAAATCCATTGACAGGTTGAAATAAATCAACTATAATATAACTTGTAGGTTATACCTATGGGCATAAAAATCCATAATCATTATATCACAGGCGGCTATGAGCTGTCAAGAAAGGAAGTGTTAATAAATGACCGATTTAAAGGTGTTTAAAAGCACCGAGTTCGGAGAGCTTGGTGTGATGACGGTCGATGGCAAGGAATATTTCCCCGCTACACAGTGTGCAAAGATTTTAGGCTATTCAAAACCTGCCGATGCTGTAAGAAAGCATTGTAAAGGGGTCTTTAAAATGGAGACCCCCACCGCAGGAGGCATTCAGCAGGTCAATTACATACCCGAGGGCGACCTTTACCGCCTGATCGTGAGCAGTAAGCTCTCGGGAGCAGAGAAGTTTGAGAGCTGGGTATTTGATGAGGTGCTGCCGAGCATAAGACAGACCGGAGGCTACGGTCAGAGTGCGGACATTGAAAGGATAATTTCACAGACTGCGGCGGCTGTGGCGGCGGAAATCGTAAAACATATTTCCCCGCTGATATCACAGGAACGATATCAATACGAGCCTGAGCTCATATGGGAGGAGCCCGTTCCCAAGAAGCGCAAGCCAACAGGTATAGTCCACAAGCTCAGTCCTGAAATCAGAAATGTCGTTGATGATATGCTTCTTTCGGGTTGTTCATATGTCGAGGTCCAGAGCTATCTTTCCAAGAACAGCATCGGAATATCACAGGCGGCATTGTGCAGGTATTATAACAGATATCTTTCGAGGTGATAGGTTATGAAAGTAAAGGTAAGAAAAAAGCCCGTTTGTAAGGCGGAACGGGCAAATGGAATCAGGCTAAGGGTTCATTACAATGGAATAAAAATCGCAGGGAAGTGTTATTCCTTCGGGAAAGTCGAAAACCTTTGGAAATATGTCGGTTCAACTGTTAATGTTGTGAAAAGCAAGGTTTTTGACAGTAACGGAGTATTTTTGGGGTATATCAACAAACCCAATGCCTTATTTGGCAGAAAGGTCAGATGCATCTTAAAAAGACTGCCCGAAACCATTGTTGTTGATAATGGAGTTGAGTTTGTCGGAATCTCAACCGAAAGTATTTGATAAAAAGCCCCTTCGGGGGCGTATGGAGCAAAGAAGCGCAGGAGCTTCGGGACTTCACCAATTATCCGATAAAAATATGAAAGGACTGAGATATATGACAATAGGCAGCAATATCAGGAAAATGCGTGAACACAAGGGTCTGACGCAATGCGAACTGGCGGAGCGGGCAGGCGTGTCGCAGGTATATATAAGCTTCTGCGAGAGCGGCAGACGGGAACCTTCACTTAAATTCTGTCAGAAGCTTGCGGCGGTGCTGAACTGTCCTATCAGTGCCATAGTCGAAACCGATGAAAGGAGGGCTGTGTGATGAGCGTGAAGATGAGCGACACTATTGATTACTGCTGCAGTCTCAAAGGAGTTTTCGTTGAGCATCAGCTTGCGGAGATGATAAAAAAGGTAAACACCGATGTGCAGGAGCTGAAATATGAGTATAAATCGGACGGCTTTGCTGTCACCGATGAGACAGTCATAATAACATTTGCAAGCGGATTCACCCGCAGCGTAAATGTGACCTGCGACAGCTATAAGGGCATTGCCGAAGATGTATTAAAGAAAGTTTGAGGTAAAAATTATGTATTCAGTTAATGTAACGGTTGAAACATATTCAGAACGGTATTGCAGCAATATCGTAGTAGTGGCGGTCGATGAAGCTTCCGCCCGTGCGGAGGTAAATCGTAAGATACACAGCCGACACGGTAAGGACCTGACATTCATTCAGATAACGGGCATCAAAAGAATAGCATAGCCGAAACAGCGGAGAGCTCCGCTGTCCGCAGAGAATGACCGCTCTGTGCTGATGATGGCAGGTCATAGACAATAAAGGGAAGGAGGCGTGATATGGACTATTTGACAGTCAGACAAGTCGCTGAAATAAAGGGCTGTTCGGTAAGATACATACGAAAATGCATTACAGACCGAAAGCTTGAAGCGGTTATTGAATGCAGCAACAATTGTAATCAGTATATGATCCCCGTAACTGCACTGCCCGAAGAGCTGAAACAGAAGTATTACAGCGGGCTGAACATTACGGTATCTCCCGCAGCGGAATGTATGCCTGCGGTTATGGAAAGCCGGATAAAGCCCGCTCCCAAGAAAACGGCAGTCATAACGGAGATAAAGCGTGACATCGCAAGCTTCTCGGCGGAAGAGCGTGAGGTCATAAACTGGTGGTGCGAGCTGATACGTGACTGGCGTGTGAAGCGGCAGGGGTATGACAGCTTATCCGAGGGTGATACAGTATTCATTGCCGAAACAAAGCGGCTTCAAAAGGAAT
>CAMBJF010000213.1 GCA_945867875.1 uncultured Ruminococcus sp.
TCTGAGCATTTTTCATCGGGCTTATGGAAAGTGTGGTTGTAAAATAATCCGCACCCATATCACTTGCCGCAATAGCCGACTCTTCAAGCCGCAGTCTGTAGCAGGCAAAGCAGCGCTCGCCGCCCTCTCTGATGTGTTCCAGCCCCTTTACAGCCTTGTAAAACTCCTCGCTCATATGCTCAGTGCCAATAAACCCGATAGGATTTTTTGCGGGAAGCTGTGAAATAAAACGCTCCTGCTCCGAGCGGCGCTTGTAGAATTCCTCTTCGGGATAAATGTTCGGATTATAATAAAAAACCGTTATTTTAAAATAACGGGAAAGGTATTCCAGAACATAGCTTGAACATGGAGCACAGCAGCTGTGGAGCAGGAGAGAGGGAGTGGTTCCCGCCCTCTCGATATCGCTCAGTGTCTTGTCAAGCTCGTTCTGATAATTTATTTTATTCATTTGTTTTTCTCCGACTGTTGGGTCTGTGCCGCAGGCTTCTTTCCGCTCTTGCTCTTGTCCTTGGACTTGCCCGACACGGCAGTTTCAGCCTTTGCCTTAGTTTCAGCGGCAGTTTCTACAGTAGTTTCGGCGCTTGTCTCAGACTCGGTCTCAGCTGTAGTCTCAACAGCCTCAGTCTCCGAAACTGCTTCGCTTTCAGCAGCCTTAGCATCTTCAAACTCAGTCACATCGGACTGTATCTTTGAAAGCAGTGTCTTGTAAGCCGATGACTTGAAGTGCATACCGTCAGATTCCGCATAAGTCTTGTTGAAATAACCGGTCTCGTCCTTGAGGATAGATGCAGCGTCAACGAAAAGCATACCATTGGCAGTGCAGTAGGAACTGAGACTTGTGTTATATTCGTTTATCTTCGCCATAACGTCAACGTCCTGAACGGTGCTGTCATAAGCAGCAGTAACAGGGGGCACGCTAATGATGACCACATCGCACTCGGGGCATATTTCCTTGATAAGCTCAACAAGTGTATCGGTTGACTGAAGCATATTTCCCACAGAAAGCCACTGAATGCCGTTTGAACCCAGCATTATGTAAACCCTCTTGGGCATCGTGTATGTAAGCATCGTTGAAATGCCAATATCACCGTAGCAGGTGGAAACGGATTTTGTAAGAACGGTGGAGGGGTTAAGACCCACTTTTGCGTAAACGTTCTTATCATTTAAAAAGCCGTACAGCGAATATCCCGTTGAAATGGAGTCGCCGATGAACAGGTCGGAAGAGAAAAAGTCCGAGTCATAATCGGTGTCAGCCGTGGGGGAAGAAGCCGCAGGAACGGAGCATTCGGTAACAAGCTCGGTCTCAGCGGCAGGTGCAGCAGTCTCGGAGTGAGATGTCTCAGGAATAGCTGTTGTAGTCTCCGCAGAAGTCTTTTCAGTCGTGACAGATGTGGAAACGGTGGTCTCCGAGGGCTTTGTCTTGGAAGTTTCGCTTTCGGACTGTGTTTCGGAAACTCTTTCCTCGGCGGAGGTGTCAGCCTCGGTCTGCCTGCTTGCGGCATCGCCTGCGGAAACGGTTTCACTGTCAGAGCTTACCTCAGCAGGTCTGCTTGTGGTCTCGGAAACTTCCGAGCTTCTGATGCTGCTCACAGCCGAAGAATAGTCGGTAACGGAGGGAAGATCGGCGGGCACAGCCTCTTCGGACTGTCCACAGCCCGAAAAAAGGGCAGCCGTAAGAAGGAGAGCGGTGAAAAGCCTTGCGTAAAGCGGCTTGGCTCCTTCAAGTGTATTGTCAGACATAGGTCAGTATGATCCTTTCTTTGCCTTAATGATAATATTATATCACATAATTTCCCAAAGTTAAAGGGCTGCGGCTGTAAAATTTTTGGCAGGAATTGGAGAGGTTTTATATCATAGTGCATAAAAAGCAAAGCTGTAAAAAAATGACATTTTTCCACAGCCTTGCTTTGTTGAAAATAGCTATAAATTATTTCAGAATATCCGTCAGAGTTTTCATCAGAACGGGGATATTGATAGGCTTTGCCACATATCCGTTCATACCCGCATTTTTGGCATTTGTCCTGTCATCATCGAAAGCATTTGCGGTCATCGCCACAATGGGAACGGAAGCCATAGGACCGTCCAGAGCACGTATCTCTCTTGTGGCGGTATATCCGTCCATATTGGGCATCTGCACGTCCATAAGCACCACATCATACTGTCCCTCTTCGGCACAGCGTATCTTCTCCACCGCCTCATCGCCGTCAGATACGATATCCACCGAAAATCCAGCTTCTTCAAGTATCGCAGCGGCAATTTCCTGATTGAGCTCATTGTCCTCCGCAAGGAGGATTTTCTTTCCCGCAAGGTCGGAAACCGTGGATATGACCTCGTTTTTCTTATCCTCTTTTTCCTTGTCGTCCGAATAATATTTTGTGATTATTTCAAGGAGCTCCGACTGGAAAATGGGTTTGGAGCAGAACGCCGTGACTCCGGCTTCGATAGCCTCCTCCTCGATTTCCGACCAGTCATAAGCCGAAAGAATGATGATAGGAGTCTCGTCGCCTATTTCGTTTCTTATGCGCCTTACCACCTCGACCCCGTTCATATCGGGCATAAGCCAGTCGATTATGAAGATGTTGAAGGACTTCCCGCCCTCATAAGCATATTTCGTCCTATATACAGCTTCCTTGCCCGAAAGCGTCCATTCAGGTTCAAGACCTATCCTTTCAAGCATTCTGCAAACGCTTGTGCAGGTGTCCATATTATCGTCCGCAACCAGCGCACGAAGCCCTTTGAGCATTTTAAGGTCAGCAGACTTCTCGCTCTCGCCGCATATCCTGAATCTGAGCGCCACCGTAAATTCCGAGCCCTTTCCGGGTTCACTTTTCACGGATATCCTGCCGCCCATAAGGTCAACGATATTCTTGGTAATAGCCATACCCAGACCCGTTCCGGGAATGCCGCTGACAGTGCTTGTTTCTTCTCTTGAAAATGGCTCAAAAATGTGGTCGGCGAAATCCTGACTCATACCGATGCCCGTGTCGCTGATGATGAAATTGAATGCAGCGTACCCGTTCTCGTCAGCACTGCCCTTCTGAATGACCTTGATTCCCACAGTTCCGCCGGGGGCAGTGAATTTGATAGCGTTGCTTGCGCAGTTGATGAGCACCTGATTAAGTCTCAGCTTGTCGCAGATTATCCTTTCGTTCACAACGTCCACAGTGTCGATAAGGAAGTTGAGCCGCTTTGCGTTGATGTCCGCCTGCAAAATATTTCTCAGGTCGTGCATAATAACGGACAGACTGTTGGGATTTTCCTCAATTTTCATACGACCGCTCTCGATACGGCTCATATCCAGCACATCATTTATAAGCGACAGCAGATGATTGCTTGATATCATAATTTTTTTCAGATAATTCTCCAGCACGGGAGTGTCCTTCATATGCGCCGCCGCAAGGGTGGTAAAGCCGATAATAGCGTTCATCGGCGTGCGTATATCGTGGGAAATATTATTGAGGAAAACTGTCTTAGACCTGTTTGCCGCCTCAGCCAGCTCCAATGCAGCGTCCTTTGACCGCAGATTATGTGCAGCCGTCAGGTCAAGCACATATGATACCGCCATAAGGTCGCCGTCACATTCATCACGGTACATAACAATGTGCTGTTCGGCAAGCATCGGTTCTCCGAGAGCGTTCTTTGTCCAGTATTTGTAAGAGATGTGGTCATCACCGTTTTCATAGCATTTTTTGAAATTTGATATGCTGAAAAAATCGAAAAACGCAGCCTGCTCCGCCACAGGAAGCCCCTTGCCCCAGTATTCCGCAACATCGGTGAAGCGGCAGTTTTCGGGAAGCCCTGTTTTCTCATTTATGCTGTACTCCATGCCGTCGATCACCTGATACATAGTGCCGGGAACGATGTCTTTTGTAATGTTGATGCAGTAATAAGCCCCTGCGCTGGCAGTGAGGGCGTGTTCTATTATGGCGGTTTTTCTCCTATATGTTTCAAGCTCCTTTTTGCAGGCTTCAAGCTGCTCTTCGAGGTTTGCCATTATCTTCCTCCTGTGTTAAACGTTTATGTAAGGACAATAAAATCAAATTTAATTGTATAATATTTTGCCGCTCCTTTCAAGGATAATTTCGGCATATTTTATAAACATTTATTCTGTCAAAAAGAGGGAATTTGAAAAAAATGTAAATCTCTGCAATGCATAATCACCATTTTGTAACATTTGCATATAAATATTAACAGAAAGAAAATGTATATTCCGATAAAAATTAATAT
>CAMBJF010000214.1 GCA_945867875.1 uncultured Ruminococcus sp.
CCTGCCCTGTCTCTCGCATTCGGCGCAATACGGATGTTTGGCCAGATATAGTTTATCCGTCACCAAGACGATATGTCCGTATTGGTTTCCGATTCGGCTTCACTTGTATGGAAAGATACTTTTTCATGCGAATACCATAACCCTTTTCTTTCAGCTTGTCCACAAGATCATCAATGCTTTGCACATCTTCCCTCATAACAAGCTCGTCCAGCTCTGCTTTCAGATTTTCCTTCCATGAAGCTCCCCGCTTTTGGGACAGGTAATCTCCATACTTGTGATTGTAGGATTTTTTCGGGTGCTCAATTATGCTCAGTCCATGTGAAAGAGCAATTCTGTCGGAAATAGCCTTGCCCCTGTTCAGAGATTTCTTGTCGGCTCTCCATAGCCTTCCGTCATCATCATACGGGCATACCACAAAATGATTATGATAATGCCCTTTGTCGGTGTGTGTGGAAACAAGCACCTGAAATTTATCTCCGAACATTTCCTTTGCCCACTCCATACCGATGCGGTGAGCTTCTTCCTTTGTAACCTCGCCCGCCTTGAAGGACTGTATGTAATGATGAAGCCGCACTCTTTCCTTTCCGCCGAGAATGTCCTTTTTCATGAACAAGGACTTTTTCCAGAAGCATTCCTCGCTGTAAAGCTCAAAGTTCTGCTCCATTTCCTTATAGGCAATATTTGAATCCGTTGAGCAGTTAAGCCCTGTGATAAGGGTGTCCTCTGTTTTGTTTTCATTGGTCACATACTTTAGCAGCTTCAGCGGAGAACCATGCACAGCAACATATTTTATGATGGGCAACTCCGCACCTCACAAGATGACATTGGGCTTCAAAGGCTTCAGATAATTCTCAAAAACTCCTTCAAGAATTTCAAACTGCCGCTTGATTTCTTCAACAGCCTTGCCTGTCACTTCGCCTGTGGAGTTCGCAACCTTTGCGATCTGGTTCAGCTCCGTTCCGATCATTCGGAAAGACCTTGTAATGTCACGAAGCTCGGAGAGGTCGTATCTTTTTATCTCTCCCTGGATCGCCATTCGCCGTATATATACGGCAACTCTCAGATTCAGCTTGTCCGCTTTTTTCTTTATGACCTCATATTCATCGCTGTTCACACGGATAAGCAGCTTTCTATCTCGCTTATCTATATCTATCATCCTTTCTATGCTATATAAATCGGGGTGTTAGGGGTTGTACCCCTAAATGCTGAAACCTGCGTTGTTTCAGCCGATTTGAGATATCTCAAATCTACGCTTGCTATCTTCCAAACCGCCCTCATTTTTCAAAATCCTGCGTCCGCCCCTCCCGGGACAAAATCTTGCTCCCTCACAAACCACTTAGGTATTCAACCGAGTTGAAAACCCATATGCAACTCGGTTGAATACAAAAAAGGAGACAAGAAAAAACATAACCACAAAATCTAAATGAAGGTATGCCACGCAGATTTTTTCAATCGGGAGAATCTCTGATCCGATTACTCATAAGGTATCACTCCATTTACTTAAATGATTTTCCCGTCCTTACATATGCAATGAACGGCTCTTTGGGTATTCTGTATTTCTTTCCTACCCTCTCTATGGGAAAAAATTTCGCATACTCTTCTGCTCTTCTCCTGAACGTGACAGGCGAGATGCCAAGTACAGCGGCAACCTCCCCGGTGCTCAAAAAGTTCTTCTGTGAATTTGCTATCTCCTCTATGCTTTTGTTCTCCAAAATCTCACCTCTTTTCTCTTTCGCCACTCATCTTGCAAATCCAAGCTGTGGATTTTGCAGTTCGGCTGCTCTCTGTATCGCCTTGTCTGCCCAGCTTTTCATTGCACCAACTCTTTCCGCAAAGGGAACTGTTCTTTTTGTAACAAGCAGCTCGTTGAAATCCTTGACATTGTTCATCATACATTCGACGAAGCATTTGCAGCGACCGCCGAACTGCTTACAGAAATTCTTGCCCGCCTGATCGTTGTCCACACAAAGCGTGACATCAAGTCCGCTTGCAAGCAGCTTCTCTACAACATTTGGTTTCAGCCCCGCCATTGCCACAAACTTGCAGTCGGTCACATCGGGATGAAGTGCAATGAAGCTCATAAGGTCAATGGAGCTTTCAAACACAAACGCCTTCCTTGGCTCACCTTTATCATAAGAGAAAAAACTTTCGGACGTGCCGGGTGCAACTCCCTTATAGTTTTTGAGCTTGCTTTTCACCTCGCTGTCAACAGCTGACTTGTCAATTCTCCTGTTCTGAATTTCCGCTATCTTGCTGCTTATGACTTCAAAGCCTGTGCTGTCGGTAACAATGTTTGCATTTTTCTCGTAAACATATCCGGCGAATCGAACTACGCTTTCATTCATTTCCTTGCCAATAATTTCAGCTATGTAAGGCTCTGTGGGGATAACTTTTCTATCAGCTGAAAAATCTGCATATCGTGAATTTCCGACAGTGTAGCTCTTGCCGCTTGTCCCATGAATTTCAGCTCCGCAAGGTTTTCCATTTTCCTTATGAAGAAAAACTGCATTGCCCTTTGTGTCCTGAAACAAAACTCCCGCACGAATAAACTCATTCACAACGTTTGCGTCAATGCGTCGGGTTTTCGTAAGATAGCTGAATACCCGACGATCGTTCTCACCCTTTTCGGGCATTATGAATTCGGGCTTCGGTTCGGGAATCGGCGGCTCTGCCTTCCTAAAATGCGGAGCATAATTCGGAACACTGTCGGCTCTCTCCTCCTGTCCAAGCTCTCCGTCAAGAGCAGCTCTGACTGCCTCCTTGAACGGCATATCCATGACTTTCATCAGACAGTTTACAAGTCCAACGCCGCCCTTCTGCTGCGAATGAATGTAGAACTTATTGGGAATGGCTGTTTCATTTACATAAAAACCTCCGAAGCCTTCAATGTGTGTTTCGGATCCGACACGCTTGCAGGAATACCCCGCCTGACGAAAGTATTCGGTTATGCTGCGCTCATTGGCTCGCTGTATCTGTTCTTCGGAATAGAGCATTTTGTGACCTCCTTTCATATCAGAAAGCATTCCGATTGAAATACGAACTCTCCGGCGTTCTCTCCGCCGATCAGCAGCTCGTTCACATCATCAATAGCCTTCTGAATTACTGAAATGGTATTCGCAAGCTGACGGAAGTCCGCTTCGGTTATGATAGTCCACTCCGCATTGGTCTGAAATTCTTCTCTTTCCTCAGAAAAAGTGATGTATGCACCGTCAGTATCGGAAAAGTATTTCTCGAAAAACTCCTCGGTATGCAGTTTACCATCTGTGCCATAAATGTTTATTCCTTTCGTTTGAAGTTTTTCTCGGATAAGGATTTTCATGGTTGCTGTCACCCTTTCGTAAATATTATTTGCTTGTAATTTATGGTTGATTGTGGTATAATGGAATAAATCGGGGAATATAAACTGCCCGACATATCGGAATATGTTTGTTGTAATCGTGTGTTTTGTTTGGTATAATTTGATTTTGCTTAATACCCCTCAATAGTATGCAAAGGGACAACCTAAGAGGAGAGGGAAAAACTAAACCCAACAAAAATGCGGAATTTCCCGCTCCTCTTTAGGTTTTCCCTCTGCACTCTCTTTCCCTGCCCCCTCCCCCTTTCCGCATTTTTACATATAGCAAGGTTTTTGTTTTTGCTTGCTGTCAATTGGTTTTGTTCCAATTCCTTCGCCTATTTCCCCTCATTTGCGGTTTCCCGCTTTACGTTATGGGGCATACGTCCATGCTGTTTGGGTTTGGGGTGTGGATTTGTGCGTTTGAACGGTACCGAGCCGCAAATGAAATGTTTCATACAAAACTTACCAACGAGAGCGCCGCGGGGCGTCCCCCGCAAATTCCAATTTATCGAGCAGATTTCATATCACAGCACTCATAACGGGTGCTGTGATTTTTTACTCCAGACTTGCCAGCAAATTGTATTCCTCAATTTTCCACCGCTTCAGCCAATCCCACAAGCAGCTTTTCATATAAGCAGAACTGTTGCGGATATGCTTTCTGCTGTCCTCCCGAAGGATCTTGTTCCATTCAGCCTGAAAATTCAGAATAAAATCATACAGGTAATCTTCCCGTATCAACTCATTCAACGTTTCAAGTACCTCTGCATAACCGACAGTCCGACCGTTGTGAGTAAAGCTGTCAGCCATGATCATATCGCAAAGCATATTCAGCGTGATGTCCAGAAATGGCTTTATGCTTGTCGGCTTCACATCGT
>CAMBJF010000215.1 GCA_945867875.1 uncultured Ruminococcus sp.
GAGAAATGCGAAAGCATTTCGAGGGGAGGCGTACAAGACCGCCTCCCCTTTTAACGGTACGGACTTACTAAATCTCTAAAACGTTCCGGTGGAACGTTTTAGACAAAGCAACTTTATCAAGTATTTTGTAATGCTTGCACAAAAAATTTTTTTACAAACTGAGGCGGAAATGAAAATTTTCGCCTGCTGCTGTATAGGTATAAAGGTGATATGATTGTTTTTTGAAAAGATAAGCTTTTTCGGTTTCAGCCTTTATGAAATGTGCCTTCTGTTTCTCATATGGTCATTTCTCGGCTGGGCTATTGAGGTCTACGCCCACGCTCTGAAAATGGGCGAATATTCAAACCGTGGATTTTTAAGTATGCCCATATGTCCCATTTACGGCGTGGGGGTTCTTATAATCACGATAGCGCTGGAGCGGTTTATGGAAGTGCCCTTTGCGGTGTTTCTGATGTCATCGCTCATATGCACAAGCTTTGAGCTGGCGGTGGGAGTGCTGATGAAGCTCATTTTCCATAATATGTGGTGGGATTATTCCGATGAGCATTTCAACTTCAAGGGCTACATATGTCTCAAAGTGAGCATTGAATGGGGTCTTGGCTGTCTTATCGTTGAATACTGCGTCGAGCCGTGGATAGAGGGCTTTATCGGCATAATCCCACAAACCGTGGGAGTTATCGTCATAATCGTTATGGGAATACTTATCGTAATTGACTGCATAAACTCCGTTTCTGCGGTTTACAGACTGAATCTCAGGCTGAAAGAGATATCGGAGATCTCTCAGAAAATGTACGATTATTCCCAGAAGCTTGGAAAATCCTTTGCGGACAAGGCTCTTGAAGCGGCTGATGCAGGTGCAGAGACCGCTGCGGATATTTATATGGCAAGGGAAAAGGCTGTCGAAAGGGCAGACATTATCAAGGAAGAGGTCAGCGAGAAAAAAGACGAGCTTATCGACAGGCTCAGGGCGAGATATGACGCTCTTACGGCGTTTACCGATGTTAAAGACAAGCGTGTTGTAAGGCTTATAAAGGCATTCCCGAGCCTTAAGTCCGTTGATTACGGCGATACCCTTGAAAAGCTGAGAACAGAGCTGAAAGAGCGTATCCGCAGGAAAGGAGCATAAGCTATGGTATCAGAAGCAATGGCATTTATTTTATCGGCAGGAATAGGACTTTCAACAGCTGTTTATGAAACTGTTGAAAACTGCAAGATAATTGACGGCGTTCCATATTATATCACCTTTGAGGATGATTTCGAGGGAACAAGGCTTGACTCCTCAAAATGGGTGCACTCTCCCGAGGGCAAAAGGCAGGACCTTAACAATTACTGGAAAGATGAAATGGCATATCTTGACGGTGAGGGTCATCTTGTAATTGAAATGGAGTATGACAAATATACCGACAGATATAATTCGGGTGCTGTTGAGACAAATGGTAAATTTGAGCAGGCATATGGATATTACGAGATAAAATGCACACTGAACAATGTCTCCGGCTACTGGACTGCATTCTGGCTCTATGATGATGCTGTGAACAGCGAGGAAAACGGCGGCAGGGACGGCACGGAAATTGACATTTACGAGTCACCATATTACAATGAAAAGCAGATACAGCACACCCTAAACTGGGACGGCTACGGCAAGGCTCATAAGTTCGAGAGAAAAATAGTTGATGTGAATGTCTATGACGGCGAGTTCCACACCTTCGGTCTGCTCTGGACAAAGGACGAGTATGTTTACTACATTGACGGCAAGGAAACCTGGCGGACAAATGCAGAAAAGGCAGAGGGCACCTGTGAAGTACCGCTCTACCTGATAATTTCTGCGGAAACGGGTTCCTGGGCAGACAAGCCTGTAAAAAGAGATTTCCCCGACAGCATCTATGTTGACTATGTTCGGGTCTATTCCGCAAGCTGATCTGTACGCACAAGAATTTTGCCTGTGTCCTCTTTCCGAAGAGCAATTACCGCCCCTCGGATAAGGTAGGCTATGGGGTCTCCTGCGGGGCTGCGGTGGAGACAGATTATCCGAGTGCCCTCAATAAGCCCCATATCCATAAGGCGGCGGCGCATATCCCCCGTTCCGTTCATTTCGGTGACGGTGGCGGTGCTGCCCTCGGACAGTGAGGACATTGATGATATATTATTCATAAGTATTGCTTCCCTGAAAATAAATATATATAAACAGTTTTTAAGCTGTCATTATTATAGTATGCCCGAGGTGATATTCGGGTGAATGCCGAGGAGATATATATGCCAAGATTTTTTATTGACGAGTCCGCTCTGAACGGAGACATTATAACCATAACAGGCGGTGATGCCGTTCATATAGGCAGGTCGCTGAGAATGAAAACAGGCGACAGCATCACATTTTGCAGAGAGGGCATTGATTTTGAATCGGTCATTGAAAAAATGACCTCAGATGAGGTCTTTTGCAGGGTTGTTGAAAAGATACCCTCCTCCTCTGAGCCGAAGCTGAGACTGACTATATATCAGGCACTCCCCAAGCAGGACAAGCCCGAGCTTATCATTCAGAAATGCACGGAGCTGGGAGCGGCAAGGATAGTTTTCTTTATCTCAAAAAGATGCGTTTCACGCCCCGATGAAAAGTCCGCCGAAAAGAAGCTTATGAGGTGGAGAAAAATTGCGGAGGAAGCCGCAAAGCAGTCGGGAAGAGGAAATATCCCCGAAATATGCGGCATTATGAGCTTTGACGAGGCGGTAAAAGACCTGTGCGAAAATGAGATACCCCTTTTGTGCTACGAAAACGGCGGGGAAAGGCTTTCTGAGATAGATTTCTCGGGCAAAACCACCTGCGGCGTTATGATAGGGGCTGAGGGGGGCTTTGACAGGACAGAAGCGGATATATGCTGTGAAAAGGGCGCTGTGCCCATATGGCTGGGAAAGAGGATTCTCCGCTGTGAGACCTGTCCCATTGCGGTAACGGCGATGATAATGATGTCGGCGGGGGAAGTGTGAAAAATTACAAAAAGTGTTGACATTTGCAATTTTATGTGATAAAATGTTATATAAAGCGTAAGCTTAAAAAATATGGGGGTAATATTTATGAAATGTCCAAATTGCGGCGCAGATGTCAACTTGCAGAATGATCCAAATTACAAGCCTATTTCTATGTGGGGCTACTTCGGATATGAGATACTTTTCTCGATACCTATTGTGGGCTTGATTTTGCTGATAGTCTTTTCTGTAGGCGGAACAAGCAATGTTAACCTGAAGAATTTTGCACGTTCTTACTTCTGCTTTCTTATCTTAATGGTAATTCTTGCAGTTATTTTCGGCGGAGTTATCGGCGGTATGGCAAGCTCATTATATTATTGATAACACATAAAAAAATGTCTCTGTCAGATCAAAATTGACAGAGACATTTTTATATCGTATATTGCTTATAAAAACCGACATATGTATCGGCGGCAGACATTATGCCCTGCAGACATTCAGCCTGAGACAGTCGCTTATAAGAGCGATAAGCTCGGAATTTGTGGGCTTTGCGCCGTGAAAGTCTATCTTGCAGTGGAGCTTGTTCTCGATAAATGCAACATCGCCGTCTCCCCTGTCCCAGGCTGAGGTTATGGCGTGTCTTATAGCTCTCTCGACCCTTGTGGGGGTGGTGCCGTTGTTCTTGGCAACCTCGGGATAAAGCTCCTTTGTGATGCTGTCAAGAATTGTCATATCTTCAAGGGCGAGCATTACTGCGTTTCTGAGATATCTGTAGCCCTTGATATTTGCGGGAATGCCTATGCGCTGGATAATTTCAGTAACTACGGGTTCGATGCTGTCATTTCTTTCGGGAATGTGTCCGCCCCAGGGAAGTGCTGAAAAGCTCTGTGTGTCCGAATACATTGATGACATAATAAAATCCTCCTGATAAAAAAATTTTTCTTACTCCTATAAATGCTTCATTCTTTCTCTCTTATTAATCTCCGTGTTATCCTTTTTTTCAAAAGCATATGCTCTATGGCTTTATAATATCATTTATTTTCTTAAATGTCAACAAAAAATGCCATAAAGTTTCGACAAAATAAATTTTAAGTTCATAAATAAAATTTCCTCAAAGATACATTTTTAATAAGTTAAAATGTTTACGAATTATTACGGTGTACTTTTTTGCTGAAGCGAGAAAAATGTCGGGTATTTATAATCAACGTATTTATGCGGCTTTGCACAGATATTAAGATATCTGAAC
>CAMBJF010000216.1 GCA_945867875.1 uncultured Ruminococcus sp.
TACACACTGCATATCGTCGGCAGCGTCAGATGTGTATAAGAGACAGATAGTAAACAAAGTGTTTCAGGACAGGGGGATAACAAATTGATACAGCTTACAGGCGTTACAAAAAAATTCGGTGACTTCACCGCTCTTGACGGCGTTGACCTTATGATACCGAAAGGCACGTCTTTCGGACTGCTTGGTTCAAACGGTGCAGGAAAATCCACAATTTTAAGGCTCCTTTCGGGAATATATTCAGCCGAGGGCGGCAGCGTGACCATTGACGGCGAAAATGTTTTTGACAATGTTAAGGTCAAGGAACGGGTATTTTTCATAAACGACGAAACGATACAGTTCGGCGGATTTACCTTGAAAGACCTGAAAAATTATTACAAGGGCTTTTACCCCAATTTCTCCGATGAGCTTTTTGAGGAGCTGAGGGAGACCGTAAAGCTGCCCCTTGACAAAAAAACGGAGCGTTTTTCAAAGGGTATGAAGCGTCAGGCTATCGTTATAACAGGTCTTGCCTGCCAGACGGATTACCTCCTGCTGGACGAAGCATTTGACGGACTTGATCCTACGATGAGGATCATAGTCAAGCGAATGCTGGTAGACGCTATGCTTGACAGACAGCTTACAACGGTAATTTCCTCTCACAACCTTAAGGAGATAAATGAGGTCTGCGACAGCGTGGCTCTTCTTCATCAGGGAAAAATGCTCTTCAACCGTGACCTTGACAGCGTTAAGGGCAGTATCCACAAGGTCCAGGCGGCATTCAACGAGGAATATACAAGGGAAGATTTCGAGAAATACGGCATTCTCCACTACAGCCGCAGTCAGAGCATTCATTACATCATAATGGAGGGCACGGAGGAGGAAATAAGGGAAAAGCTCAGCGAGAAAAAACCGATTGTGCTTGACCTTATACCCCTGACGCTGGAAGAGATATTTATTTACGAAATGGAGGGAATGGGTTATGACGCAGGTCAGCTCGACTAATAAAAACCGCTTTTTCACGGCGGCAATGGGGCATAATTTTTGGTTCAATGTGAAAGATAATATGAAGCTGATGATAGTGATATTCGTGCTGCATTTTGCGGCGGCTCCCCTGCTGCTCATTACAATGCTCACTCAGCTTGCGGCATCTCACATACCCGATGTTGACGGCGGCTTTATTGCGGCGGCGATAATCGGAACGGGTCTTGCGGCGGCTGCGGGAATGATATGCGCACTGTCGGTTTTCAAGTATCTTTACAAAAAATCGGCGGTGGATATGAGGCTTTCACTGCCTATGACCACGGGGCAGAGATTCGTTTCCGATTTTCTTTCGGGACTTTTCATTTATGTTGTTCCGTTCATCGGGGCGGAGATAATAAGTCTCCTGCTCAACCTTATCGGGCATCTTGCTTTTGACGGAAGGTTCATTACCTTAAAATATGTTCTCGGAAACGATGAGATAAATTATTACAGCTGGGAATGTCATATTTTTGAGGAGTTTTATCCATTCCTCTGGAGGACAATTCTCGGCGGACTGATGCTTATGGTGATGTTCTATGTCATAACCGTAATTGCGGCAGGCTGCTGCGGAAATGTTTTTGAGTCTGCGGCTTATGACATACTGCTCTGCGGACTTGTTCCCCTTGCGGTTCTCCTTGCTGTAAGCACGGTGAGCCAAAACATTAACGGCTTTGACTCGGACGCATATCTTATAAAGCTTGTTCCTTGGTGCGGTCCCTTCGGCGGCGCATACGGACTTATCATGGCGCTCCAGTTACTGAGGTATGATTTGGATTACGAATACTATAATAATAACTATGACCTGAGCTTCGGAAAATGGTTTGTTATATTCACACTTATCACCGTGGCACTGGGCTTTGTCGCTTTTCTCATTTACAGAAAAAGAAAGGCTGAGGACACCGGAAAGCCTGTTGTATTCGGCATTTTCTACCACATAATTATGACTATCGGCATATTCTCCCTGTGCTACCTTATAATTATGAGCGGCACTGAGAATTTCGTGCCCGTGTTCGTAATTTCCTTTATCATTTATTTTGTGATGCACGTTATCCGAAACAGAGGCTTCGGAAAAATTGTCAAGGGTCTTGTGATATATGCCGTGACGGTGCTCCTGTCAGTAGGCTCGTTTTTAGTGCTCAATGACACAAAATGCTTCGGCGCAGGTGACTTTGTTCCCGCTGCGGACAAGGTAACTAAGGCAGAGACATACTACACGGGTCAGCTTGAAAACACATACATCACATCAAAAAAATATGAAATAAGAGACCCCGAGGCTCTGAGTATCCTTACACAGGTACACAGGGACATTATCGAATATTACAACAACGATAATTCGATCGACAGCATCTTCGGCAACTATATAGACGGCGGACTTCTCATCAAGTACACCCTCAGCTCGGGCAGAACTGTTACAAGATATTATCACTCAGTCGGCTCAAAGGCAATTGATGACCTTTCAAGGCTTGATGTTCTGGAAGAGGTAAAGCAGGCAAGGGCTGAAAAGGTCAGAATCACATTTACAGACGAGCTTGACAGGCGCCTGAAAAATTATGACGAAGATTATGTCACAAACGGCACAGTAAAAAACAACAGCCGCAGCGACCTTTATGCAGAGCTTACTCCTCAGTGGACATATTCCGAGGGCGGCAAGGATTATAATGACAGCTGCCGTATAGGTTACAACGATCTCCCCGCCGATTTCGGCGCAAAGCTGGGTGAGGCGCTTTACAACGACATTATGAACGAGTCTCCCGAGGAATATTACACCCCTTCGGGCAGAATGTGGAAACTGAGTGTTTTCGATCTGGCAAGCATTTACGTCAAGGAAAGCTTCTCCGAAACAATGGCATATCTCTCCTCCTGCGGCTTTACGGAGCTTCCCGAGGTGACAAAGGAGCTTGTTGAGAAGCTTACCGCTAACCGTGATATGAGCTTGTCATTGTACAGCATTCCTCTTGTTGGATATATTGCAGGACAGGACGTGGGCAGCTCAACATACGCAATTTCAAACAGCGGCTCTCTCCAGTACGAAAACGAAAACGGAGACATCTGCACAATGGATATGAGTGGTTTTTCGGGCGTTTTTGAATATTACGACGATATACTCACTCTTTTAAACCACAGCTATAAGGAGTATAAAACCGATGAAAGCTGTTATACTATAATCGTGAACGGAAACTGCGCCGTTATTCCCACGGAGTACAGCGATCTGGCTGAAAGAGTGTTCATCAGAGCCACTGTCGATAAGGCTGAACGGCTTGACAGGGCAGGATTCTGGGATGCTGCCAGAAGCTATGAAAACTTCTGGAATTACCGTGGATACTCGGTATATCTCGAAAAGCTCATTGAGTTCTACGGAAAGGATAAAATAGTTTCTGCGCTGAGCTTCTATTATGACAGGAGCACGGCGGAGGAAATGTTTGACAAGCTTTCCCGATGGTCAAAGACTGACACGGATTTCGAGCATACGGCAAAGACTGTCAGCGAAGATGATATTGAGTATGGAGATGTCACTGCGGCAGAATATGCATATGACACCTACAGTGACTGAGATATCACAGATACAGCCGTGGAATGATCGGCACGGGTTTGCAGCTTTTTCCGTTTTATATATACGGTTTTTAACACGCAGAGGGCACAAGCTCTGCGGGAAAGGACAGCAGACCTTATGAAAAAGAAAACAGCAGCATTGCTGCCTGTGCTCCTTGGCTTCGGCATTATGTTCACCGCCTGCGGAAACAACAACACCGCTCAGGACAACAACGGCAGAACATCGCAGAACTCAGGCTCAGCGTCACAGTCAGGCGGCTCAGAGATGAACAGCAACAATGGCAGCGGAATGCTCCCCAACAGCGGTGACGGTTCTGTTATCGGTGACAATAACGGCGCAGGAACAGGCGATATTGACGGCGACGGCATTATCGAGGACATTGTTACAGGCGCAGGCGACATCGTGACAGGTGCGGAGGATATCGTAGGCGACGTTATCGGCGGTGCAGACGATATGATCCGTGACATCGCCCCCGGCGAGCGTGACAACGCTACCGAGACAACAACGGAAACCAGATAAATAAAAAAATGATCCCATTCATACGGCTTTAAAAGCTGTATGAATGGGATCTCAGTCTGTCGAAAAAGTCACCCGAAAGGGTGGCTTTTTTGTGTATGATATGG
>CAMBJF010000217.1 GCA_945867875.1 uncultured Ruminococcus sp.
AATTAGTTGGGAGTTGCTATTAAATGAAAGAGAGTATGAAAAAGGCTCTAACCAATTATTATAATAAGAACAAACAATTAAACATTACGATAAGCAACGAAATCTACGAATTGTTTGTTAATTATTGCAAACAATATAAAATAACCAAAAAAGAAGCAATTGAAGCAATGATAACATATTGTATTGACAATAATATACTTTAATAAAAATGAGGTGCAAATTTATGATAACAAGAGACTACAAAGGCACAAAGCTTTCCGCTCTCGGAATGGGAAATATGCGTCTGCCCATAAAACCGGGCGGAGGCGACGGAGACATTGACTTTGACCGTGGCAGGGAAATTATCGACAAGGCAATGGCGGAGGGCGTGAATTATTACGACACCGCTTATGTCTACCACAGCGGCAAGTCCGAGGGATTTCTGAAAGAAGTCCTTGTAAAGCGCTATCCCCGTGACAGCTTTTACATTGCGGACAAGTTCTTTATCCAGGCAAACCCCGATTATAAAGCTGTTTTTGAAGAGCAGCTCCAACGTCTGGGAACCGACCACATCGACTTTTACCTTATCCACAGCGTTACCGACAACCTGGCAGACAAGTACATAAACAGCGGCTGCATTGAATATTTTGCAGAACAGAAAAAGCTCGGCAGAATAAAAAATCTGGGCTTCTCCTCACACTCATCTCCCGAAACGCTGAAACGCTTTGCAGAGTACCGTGACTGGGATTTTGCTCAGATACAGCTGAATTATTATGACTGGCTTTTCGGCTCATCAAAGCAGGAATATGAGATACTCCGTGAGAAAAATATCCCTATGGTGATAATGGAGCCTGTCCGTGGGGGCAGACTTGCAGACCTTACCCCCGACGCCGCAAAGCTACTGAAAGCTGCCCGTCCCGACAGCACAATTGCTTCATGGGCATTCAACTGGCTAAAGCGTCTTGACGGAATAAAGGTGATCCTCAGCGGTATGTCTGACAACGCTCAGATGGCTGACAATCTTAAAACATTTTCCGACAGCACCGCTCTTTCCGATGATGAGGAGAAAATTCTTTTCGACGCCTGTCGGATATTCAGCAAGACTGTAAAGGTACCCTGCACCGCCTGTCGGTACTGCTGCGACGGCTGTCCCGCCGAGATAAACATTCCTGCGGTGCTGAGCCTTTACAACCGCTGCAAGCTTGACGGTCCCTGGGTGCTGGAGGATATGGGCAGCGTTGACACAAAGGGCAAGCCTGCGGACTGCGTTGGCTGCAAGGCGTGCGAGAAGCATTGTCCTCAGGGAATCGCTGTAAGCGATATTTTGTCGGAGCTTGCAGAGAAAACAAAGTAGATCAACGGGTCAATTTCCCCTGAACCCCATAGGCGTGAAGCCCGTTTTCTGCTTGAAAAGCCGCATAAAGCACACATCATTTTCATATCCGCAAAGGGCGGCTATCTCCTTGACAGTAAGCGCAGTATTTTTCAGATAATACTGCGCTGCTTTTATTCTTGCGGATAAAAGGTCATCGTAGCAGCTGACTCCGAAGCGCTCCTTATAAAGCTGCTGAAAATGGGAGGGGCTGAGATTTACCCGCTTTGCAAGCTGGGAAACCGAGCCGAAGCTCCCTGCATTGGCATAAAGCTCCGCACGGAGAGAATCAAGGTCAGAGCCGTGGATGCTGATGCTCTCCCCTGCACTGCTGCTGCCGATGCCGTCCGCAAGCTTCATAATCAGCATTTTTATCAGCATATCCATATATTCCTCCCTGCGGTGGGATATGCCCATTTCTTCCCTGCCTATGAGCCGCAGCAGCTCCTCCGCCTCGCTTTGGTCGGGGACGGTGACAACGGTATCGAGGGGAAAGCCTGCACGGGCGAAAAATTCGGGTTCATCGCAGTCCATATGGAGAAAATGGTTTTTGTAATCGCCGTTATATGCGCCGTAATACTGTGGTGTGCCCTTTTTGTAGAGCAGGACGCTGCGGGGTGTGGCGATTATCGTTTCACCGTTTATGACTGCCTTTGCTTCGGTCTTGAAGAAAAGCAGGAGCATATCCCCCGAGCCGTGGGGGCGGTCTACGTAAAACCATTTGTCGTGGCGGTAATTCATTCCCATTGCGTGAAATTCTATCATTTATATCACCTATAATCGTAGGATTTGTCAGTATAATGATATGATACGTCATTGAAAAAGATTTGTCAAGGTGGGATAATTATATCAAGAAATTTTTCCGATGAAAGGATTGCAGACATATGAAAAAAATATCAATGCTCATAAACGCCCGTGACAGGATATCACACATCAACCCCGAGATATACGGTCATTTCTCGGAGCACCTCGGCAGATGCATCTACAACGGCATTTATGTGGGTGAGGACTCTTCTGTCCCCAACACCGACGGAATACGGAATGACATTATCGAGGCTTTCAGAAAAATAAAGCTCCCCGTTCTCCGCTGGCCCGGCGGCTGCTTTGCGGACGAGTATCACTGGAAGGACGGGATCGGAGAAAAGGCAAGCCGCAAAAAGATGATAAACACAAACTGGGGCGGCGTTACCGAGGACAATTCCTTCGGCACAAATGAATTTTTCCGCCTCTGCGAGCTGGTTGGCTGCGAGCCGTACATTGCGGGAAATCTGGGCAGCGGCACGGTTGAGGAGCTTTCTCAGTGGGTGGAGTATATGACCCTTGAGGGCGGCTCTCCCATGTCCGAGATGAGAAAGAAAAACGGCGCTGAAAAGCCGTGGAAGCTGAAATATCTTGGTATCGGCAATGAAAACTGGGGCTGCGGAGGAAGTATGCGCCCCGAATATTACGCCGACGAGTACCGCCGATATCAGAGCTTCTGCAAGAATTACTCGGGAAATGAGCTGTACAAAATTGCCTGCGGTCCCAGCGGTGACGATTATAACTGGACGGAAGTTATAATGAAAAATCTGAACAAGTACCACACAAAGGGCATCTCCCTCCATTATTACACTGTCCCCACAGGTGACTGGGGACACAAGGGCAGTGCAAAGGATTTTGACAGCGAGTGCTATTACACCACCGTTTCAAAGACGCTTTATATGGACACTCTCCTCACCCGTCACGGGGAAATTATGAACCGATATGACCCCGATCACGACATTGGGCTTATCGTTGACGAGTGGGGCTGCTGGTATGATGTTGAGGAGGGCACTAATCCCGGTTTCCTTTATCAGCAGAATACTATGCGTGACGCTATCGTTGCCGCCTGCAACCTGAACATTTTCAACAGACACAGCAAAAGGGTGGTCATGGCAAACCTTGCTCAGGCGGTGAATGTGCTTCAGGCACTTATTCTCACCGAGGGCGAGAAGATGATAAAAACACCTACATATCACGTTTTTGACCTGTTCAGCGGTCATCAGGACGGCGAGCTTGTTTACTGCTACTGCTCCGATGAGACTGCGGGAAATGACACGAAGATACCTATGATATCAAGCTCCGCTTCCGTAAAGGACGGCGTTATGACCATAACCCTCGCAAACTGCTCCCTTGAGGACAGCGCAGAGATATCCTGCGGACTTGCGGGCTTTGAGTGCTCAGAGGCTTCCGCACGCATTCTTACTGCCGATGTTCACGACTTCAATGACTTTGATGCGCCTGAGCGTGTTGCTCCCACCGAGTACAGCGTCAAACTTGAAAACGGCGCTGTAAGTGCGGAGCTGCCTCCCTGCTCTGTTGTCTGCGTGACACTGAAATGAGCCGACCATTTTGCAAGAAATGCTTTTTTGAGGAGCTTGACCCCAAGGGGATATACAAAGAAATTTCCGAGATGATCGCCGCTTTGCCGGTGGAAAAGCGGTGCGGTGAAAGCGAGTACCGCCGCAGGCTTGATATATGCGGGAGATGCGGTTCTCTCGGAGAGGGAACTTGCGGGAAATGCGGCTGTTTTGTTGAGCTGAGAGCTGCAAAAAAGGATATGCATTGTCCTCACGAAAAGCATTTCTGGTAACTGACGAGGGCATTAAAAAGTTGGCACAAATAAACACCAAGTTAAAAGTTTCGTCCATCTTTTCAAAGGTGGCAGGTTTCCAAAGGGCGGGAACTCCCTTTGCGTAGTTACCAAATAAACAAAACAGACTACGTCAAACAACAAGAAAATTGTATATTAACCTGTCTCTTATACACATCTGACGCTGCCGACGATATGCAGTGTGT
>CAMBJF010000218.1 GCA_945867875.1 uncultured Ruminococcus sp.
ACACTGCATATCGTCGGCAGCGTCAGATGTGTATAAGAGACAGAGCCTGCGCCGTCCATAAAGGCACTTTCCTCTATCTCGTGGGGAATGGACTCAACATAGGTCTTGACGAGGATAATGTTGTAGGGGGATACGATAGCGGGGATAATATATACCCAGAAAGTATTGGTAAGACCCAGCATTGCGAAATTCAGGTATGTGGGGATAAGTCCTGCGTTAAAGTACATCGTTACAACGAGGAAGCGGTACCAGAACTTTCTGTGCCACATCTCCTGCTTGGTCATCAGATAGCCTGCAAGTCCCGATGCGAACACCATAAGGGCAGTACCGAGAACGGTTCTCAGAAGTGTGATTCCGAAAGAGTTCCACAGGTCATTTACATTGCCCATTGCGATGTAGTTCTGAATGGTGAGGTTCTTGGGCAGGAATGTGATAGCGCCCTTTACAACAAGGTCACTGGAGGAGATGGTGTTGATAAATATGTAGTAGAACGGGAAGATACAGCTGAGTGTGAACAGTCCGAAGAACAGGTAGTTCAGGATATTGAAAACAACGTCCTGCCAGCTGAGCTTGATGTGGGTGGTGTGCTCCTTAAAGCGCTTTTCTTCCGCTTTTTTAGCCTTTATCTCTTCAATAGACATAACGACACTCCTTTCTTATACGATGCTCTCGCCACGGACAGCCTTGGAGATGCCGTTTGCGGAGAAGAGGAGAATTACGCTTATGAGCGATTTTACCATACCGATAACCGTGGACAGAGGGATAAGTCCGCTGCCGATACCAAGGTTATAAACGTAAAGGTCGAGCACCTCGATGCTTGCTGCGTTCTTTGCGTTGGAGAATACAAGGTACTGATCCATACCGTTTGTGAGGATATTTGCGATGGACATAAGGAGGAGCACCATATATGTGGGGATAAGCGAGGGAACTGTTACATACCACATTTTCTGGAAACGTCCTGCGCCGTCAACGGTGGCAGCCTCGAAGAGAGACTGGTCGATGCCCGAGATAGCAGCTATGTAGATGATAGCGCTCCAGCCAAGTCCCTTCCACATACCCCAGGCAAGCATTTTCAGCCACATATGTGAGCTGTCCATAAGGTAGTTTGTGGTAACGGGATTGCCGATGCTCTTGAGGAATGTGTTGATAAAGCCGTCGGTGGAGAATATCGCAAGAGCGATAGCGTAAACAAGCACCCAGCTGATGAAGTTGGGGATCGTTGTGAAGGTCTGAACAAATCTTCTGAAAGTGTTGTTCTTTATCTCCGAAAGGAAGATAGCGAATATCATAGGAACGGCACTTGTGAGGATTCCGAGACCGCTCATTGCGAGAGTATTCTTGATAACTCGGAGCATATCCTTTTTGGTGGCTGCATTCTGGAAGAGCTGAGTGAACCACTTGAAGCCCACGAATTTATCGGGGGAAAGTGTGTCGCCTGCCTTGTAGTCATAGAATGCATATCTCCAGCCAAAGAGGGGGAGGTAGGAGAAAAGGAACGCAAGAACGAGGATAGGGAGCATCATAAGGAAAAGCTTGTACTTATCCTCCATAAACATCTTTCCTGCCTTTGCGAATGAGGGCAGCAGGAAGAACACTGCAAGACACAGCGCAAGAAGTGCAATGGTTATCACCATAAAGAGGCTGAAATAAGGGATAGTCTCATAGGGAAGCACCTTTTCGGGGCGATTGGTGAGCAGTATCTGACCGTGAGCCTTGCTTATTCCGAAAAGGCAGCCCAGCATAAGTATCGTGCCGCCGCCTGTCACAGCCACGGCGATCTTTTTCATCTTATTGCTGCCAAGTGACATACAGCCGCCCACAGCATAGAAAAGAGCCGCAAAAATTGAAAGTGTGCTTGAACCGAAGAGGAGCTTGAAGGTGGACTGCTCCACCCAGCCCTTTGTAAAGGCACGTCCTAAGTTTGAGACCAGTGTATCGTAAGCGATACCGCAGGTGAAAAGGGACATATTCTTGTTTATCTTTTCACATATCCTTGCGGGGTTGAACGAGGGGAAGAAGAGCAGGACGATATCTGCGATAAGCAGGGCTCTTATGCCCCACAGCAGGATATCCGCCGTTTTTTCCGCAGGGGTCTTTGGTATGACTTTTTTCTTTACCTTTCCGATGTCGTCAGGATTTCTGACTGTTGCAACAGACGCATTTTCCGACATCTTGCAGCACCTCCGAGTGTTAAATTTCCGCCGTAAGGTTTATAATGTAAATCGTTTTCATACGGCTGTGAAAATATACCGCCACAGATTGCAGCGATATAATTTTCACAAATATTGTTTAAGGTCATTATAACAGTTTTGGTCATAATTGTCAAGAGTTTTTTTACAGCCGACGGAAATTTTGTCTATGATAACAATGAAAACATTTGTAAATCGTTTACAAATAATGCAGGGCTATTTTGTCTAAAATTGCATTAAATTTTATTTTTATCCCCGTGGATATTGCAATGAAAAGGGAAATAATGTATAATGTAATAAAACATCTTCGGAAAGGGGCTTTTTAGTTTATGAGAAGCTGCGGCGTGCTTATGCACATCACAAGTCTCCCCTCCCCCTGCGGAACGGGCACACTGGGCAGAGAGGCTTACAAATTTGTGGATTTTTTAAAGAAAGCGGGTCAGACTTACTGGCAGATACTGCCTGTTGGACCTACGGGCTTCGGTGATTCCCCCTATCAGAGCTACAGCGCTTTTGCGGGCAATCCCCTGCTCATCGACCTTGATATGCTCATAGATGAGGGGCTTATCTCCCCCGATGACAAGGATATGGAGCTTCTCAGAAAAAAAGAGAGCTTCTCGGATTTCGGTCAGCTTTTCTCATTCAAGCGCCTTATCCTCGCAAAGGCATATGCAGCATTCAAGTCAAAGGCAGATGCCGCACAGACTGCGGATTACAAGGAATTCTGCCGCAAAAATGCCAAGTGGCTCGATGATTATGCACTGTTTATGTCCCTTAAATATTCTTTCAAGCAGAAAATGTGGACGCTGTGGGACGATAAGTACCGTCTCAGGGACAAGGCGGCTCTTGATGAATATTCCGCTGCACACACCGAAGATATCGAAGTCTGGAAATTTATGCAGTACAAGTTCATAAAGCAGTACAAGGCTCTGAAAAAATACGCAAACAAGAAGGGCATCAAGATTTTCGGAGATATGCCTATCTACGTTTCTATGGACAGCAGTGACATCTGGGCTGCTCCCGAAATGTTTATGCTGGACAGCGACAGGAGACCTGTCAAGGTGGCAGGCTGCCCTCCCGACGATTTCTCACCCACAGGTCAGCTTTGGGGCAATCCCCTCTATGATTGGGACTATATGGACAAGGATGGCTATAAGTGGTGGATATCCCGTGTAAAGTACAGCGCAAAGCTGTTTGACCTCACCCGTATCGACCATTTCAGAGGCTTTGAGAGCTTTTACGCTATCCCTGCGGAGGACGAGACCGCTGAACACGGCGAATGGCTCAAAGGTCCCTCAATGAAGCTTTTCAGGGCAATAAAAGCAGCTCTCGGTGATGTTCCCCTTGTTGCGGAGGACCTTGGATTCCTCACCGATAATGTCAAGGCAATGCTCAGCGAAGCGGGATACCCCGGAATGAAGATACTGGAATTCGGCTTCGGCGGCGATAACAGCGATTATCTCCCCCATAACTATGTTAAAAACAGCGTTGTATATATCGGCACACACGACAACGAGACCGCTCTCGGCTGGTATATGGGAATGGATAAAAAGGGCAGAAAGCGTGTGAGAAAATATCTCGGACTTTCAAAGGGCGCTTCGGACAGCGATATCGTTTGGGCACTTATCAGAGCCGCATACGCAAGCGTTTCCGACGGCTGCGTAATTCAGATGCAGGACCTGCTCTGCCTTGACAACCGTGCAAGAATGAACATTCCCTCAACCATCGGCGGCGGCAACTGGGCTTGGCGATTAAAGGGCGGCGAATGTACCCCCGAGCTTGCTAAGAAGCTTAAAAAGCTGGCTAAGGTTTATTACAGATAATAAATTGGACGGGAAACCCATCTTGGAACGGGTTTCCCGTCCCCTACATTGATTATACAGCCATAATATAAAAAACGGCGGAGAACTCAAAATGAACTGACCCCAAAAAGTTAGACAAAGTTTTAGAGGAAAAATTATAC
>CAMBJF010000219.1 GCA_945867875.1 uncultured Ruminococcus sp.
CAACGGCTATCTTCTTGAAAAAGGATATACAATGACAGGCGAGCAGTGCAGGATACTGGGCTACATCAGATACTGCAACGATCACGGAAGCTGTGTTTACCAAAAGGATATCGAAAACAGCTTCGGTATAAAGCGTTCCTCCGTGGCAAGCATTCTTGCCAATATGGAAAAGGGCGGGTACATCGTCCGTGAGGTGGACGGTGCCGATGCCAGAGTAAAAAAAGTTATCCTTACCGAACAGGGGCAGAACCTCCAGCGGGAAATGGGGCTTACTATCCGGATGATAGAGGGCATCATAACCCAAAATATGTCGGAAAAGGATATATCCGAGCTTATAAGGCTCACATCTCTTGCAATTTCCAACATCGAATCCTCGGGGCTTCTCGGGGACTGCTGCGGAAAGGGCAGAGAAAAATCAAAAGAAAAGGAGACTTCTGACAAATGCTGAAAAAACTGTTGTCTTGCGTTGGCGAGTACAAAAAGTATGCAATACTTACTCCCATCGTAATGCTCGGCGAGGTCGCTATGGAGGTGCTCATACCTCTTGTAATGGCATTTATGGTGGACAACGGCATAAACGGAAATGACACCGCTTATACCGTGAAAATGGGTCTGCTTATGGTGCTTATGGCGTTCTTCTCCCTTGCCTGCGGTGCTCTTGGCGGAAAATTCGCAGCTCAGGCAGGTATGGGCTTTGCAAAAAATGTTAGAAAGAAGCTTTTTGACAAGGTGCAGGACTTTTCTTTCGCCAATGTGGACAAATTCTCCACAGCTTCTCTCGTAACAAGACTTACCACCGACGTCACAAACGTTCAGAACACATTTATGATGATAATAAGAATGGCTGTGCGCTCGCCTTTTATGTTCATCTTTGCGCTGATAATGGCAATATCCATCAATGCAAAGCTTGCAATGGTCTTTCTCATTGCGATCCCTGTTCTGGCAGTCGGAATGGCGCTCATCATCTCAAAAGCATTCCCCAGATTTGAGAAAATGCTCAGCAAATATGATGCCCTAAACTCCCGTGTTCAGGAAAACCTTATTGGCATCAGAGTTGTAAAGGCATTCGTCCGTGAAAAATTCGAGGGCGAAAAGTTCGTCGCATCTGCAGATGATGTCCGTGATGCACAGGTTCAGGCTGAAAAGCTTGTAATTCTCGGTCAGCCTCTTATGCAGATAACAATGTATGCCTGCATCGTTGCCGTCATCTACTTCGGCGGAACAATGGTGATCGGCGGCAATATGCTTATCGGTCAGCTTTCAAGCTTCATCACATACATCACTCAGATACTTATGTCCCTTATGATGCTCTCGATGATATTCGTTATGACCACTATCTCAATGGCATCAATGCACAGAATCGTTGAGATCTTCGATGAAGTTCCCGACATCAACGACGACAATGCAGACCCTGCACTTCTCCCCGCTGACGGCAGCATTGTTTTCGACAATGTTTCATTCAGCTATGCAAAGGACGAGAACAATCTCAATCTGAAAAACATTGACCTGAACATCAAGTCGGGCGAGACTATCGGAGTTATCGGCGGAACAGGCTCGGCGAAATCCACTCTTGTTCAGCTCATTCCCCGACTTTACGATGTAACAGACGGACGTATCCTCGTGGGCGGACACGATGTAAGGGATTATAAGATAGACAACCTCAGAAACGAGGTCGCAATGGTTCTGCAGAAAAACGTGCTTTTCTCCGGAACTATCAAGGACAACCTCCGCTGGGGCGATGAAAATGCCACCGATGAAGAAATTATCGAAGCTTGTAAGCAGGCTCAGGCTCACGACTTTGTAATGAACTTCCCCGACGGCTATGATACCGATCTGGGACAGGGCGGCGTTAACGTTTCGGGTGGTCAGAAGCAGAGACTTTGTATCGCAAGAGCACTGCTCAAAAAGCCCAAGATAGTCATTCTCGATGACTCCACCAGTGCCGTTGATACCGCAACAGACGCAAATATCCGCCACGCTTTCAAGACAGAGCTTGCGGACACAACCACAATTATCATTGCCCAGCGTATCTCCTCAGTTTCCGAAGCCGACAGGATAATCGTCCTCGATGACGGAAAGATAGACGCATTCGACACTCACGAAAATCTGCTCAGGAACAACGAAATTTACCGTGAAGTTTACAATTCACAGCAGAAAGGAGCTGAAGAATAATGCCTCCACGCAAACAGGGACCTATGCAGAAGCCCGGAAATGCAGGCGCAGCGTTCAAGAGGATACTGAGCTATGCTAACGAATACAAAGGACTTATGGCGCTTGTCGTTATATTCATCATTTTCAGTTCGCTGGCAAGCATTATCGGCACATCATTTTTGCAGTCCATAATCGATGATTACCTCACTCCTATGATAGGCAACAAGGACAGCACGCTTTTCAGCGGGTTTGTGGCAACTCTTGTGAAGATGATATTCATTTATGCTCTCGGTGCGCTTTCCACCTTTGCATATGCAAGAATAATGCTCACAGTTTCCACAAAGACCCTTTTTAATCTGAGAAAAGACCTTTTCACTCATATGGAAACTCTGCCTATCAAATACTTTGACACCCACACCCACGGCGATATAATGAGCCGATACACAAACGATATCGACACTATCCGTGAAATGATGTCAAACTCCATCGCAAGCTTTATTTCCTCGGGAATAACCGTTATCGGCGTTTTCGTTATGATGGTGTATTACAGCTGGCAGATGACACTTATCGTCCTTGTAATGCTTGCTCTCCTCCTTTTCGTCACAGGAAAGATAGGCTCACAGAGCGGCAAGTTCTTCAAGGAGCAGCAGAAGGAGATCGGCGCAGTCAACGGCTACATTGAGGAAATGATAGACGGTCAGAAGGTCGTTAAGGTCTTTGTTCACGAGGATAAGTCCAAAGCAGAGTTTGATAAGCTCAACTCCGCCCTCTGCGAAGCCTCCACCAATGCAAACACCTTTGCGAACATTATGGGACCCGTTAACAACAACCTCGCATATATCCAGTACGCTATCCTTGCAGTTGTGGGAAGTATCCTTGCCATAAACGGCGTTCATTCCTTTGCGGGACTTATTCAGGTCGGCACAGTCGTTACATTCCTCCAGTTCTCAAGAAACTTCTCAATGCCTCTTTCACAGGTGGCACAGCAGTTCAACGCAGTTCTTTCTGCCCTTGCAGGTGCAGAGCGAATCTTCACCCTTATTGATGAAAAATCCGAGACCGATGACGGCTATGTAACCCTTGTAAATGCAAATATCCGGCCTGACGGAACAATTACCGAGAGCGATAAGCGCACAGGCGTATGGGCTTGGAAGCACCCACACAAGGCTGACGGAACCATCACCTACACAAAGGTCGAGGGCAGGGTCGAGTTTGACGATGTAACATTCGGATACGAGGAGAACAAGACCGTTCTCAACGGCGTGAGCCTTTACGCAAAGCCGGGACAGAAAATCGCATTTGTGGGCTCCACAGGCGCAGGCAAGACCACTATCACAAACCTTATCAACAGATTTTACGATGTTCCCGACGGCAAGATACGTTATGAAGGCATAAACATCAACAAGATAAAGAAAGACGACCTGAGACGCTCACTGTCAATGGTTCTTCAGGACACACACCTTTTCACAGGCACAGTTATGGAGAATATCCGCTACGGAAAGCTTGACGCTACCGATGATGATGTAATAGCTGCCGCAAAGCTTGCGAATGCCGATACATTTATCAAGCATCTTCCCGAGGGATACAACACAATGCTTACATCTGACGGCGCAAACCTTTCACAGGGTCAGAGACAGCTCCTCGCAATTGCCCGTGCAGCGGTGGCAGACCCTCCCGTTCTTATCCTTGACGAAGCAACATCATCAATTGATACAAGAACCGAAGCCCTTATCGAAAAGGGTATGGACAGCCTGATGAACGGCAGAACGGTATTCGTTATCGCCCACAGACTTTCCACCGTAAGAAACTCCAACGCAATAATGGTTCTCGAACACGGAAACATCATCGAGCGTGGAGACCACGAACAGCTCATCGCCCAGAAGGGCAAGTATTACCAGCTCTACACAGGAATGTTCGAGCTTAGAAGAAAATGATAATATTAAAAAAAAAAACCAGCCAGAATCAATTCAGGCAGCATATTTATATCAAATACAGATAATT
>CAMBJF010000220.1 GCA_945867875.1 uncultured Ruminococcus sp.
CTCTTTTGAACAAATTGTGAATGATGCGGGCTGCAATGACTTCCTCTTCGTTTTCTTTACTCAACTTTCTCTTAAGTCTTTCATTCTTTCGCTCGGTATCACCGACAGCTTTATTATATTACCACACTTTTTCTCTACTGTCAATACTTTTTCGACAGATTTTTTAGGTTTGGTAATTTTGCTTTCTTATGCCGCTAAGCCACTGCCATTATATGTGCAACATCACAACAAAATATACCGTAAAAACAGGCGGACAGTATAACTACCGCCCGCCTATATATAATCACTTTTGTTCTTCAAGCTTGAAAGTTATCTCAAATTCCTCCGACTCACCGTTAAACCCGAGCCTGTAAACCTTAGCGGTCACAGTTTCCCCCGCCTTGTGAGTGTTCTGGAATTCCTTCACGCTGTTTTCGGTTATCATCTGAATGCCGTCTATCTCTGTAATAATGTCGTCCACCTGCAGCTCTGTATTGTGCACATCGCAGTCCTCGGATATCTCAGCCACAAGTAGTCCGGGCTTCACGTCCATATTTTCCGCCGTGTCCGGAGAGATAAAGTTGTACATTATACCAATTCTTGCCCTGCCGGTCACATAGCCTTTCTCAATGATATCCTCGATAACAGGCACAGCAAAGTCCGATGAAATAGCAAAGCCTATATTCTCACTTCCCGTGGAACTATATTTGCTTACAACAACGCCTATGACCTGACCGTAAAGGTTGACCAGTGCGCCGCCAGAATTTCCGAAATTGAGCGCCGCATCTGTCTGAATGCACTTGATAGGATAGCCCGTGTAGCTCTTTATCTCACGGTCAACATAAGAAACATTGCCCACAGTCACAGTGTCATTAAAGCCACCTGCGTTGCCTATAGCAACAACCTCTTCGCCCTGGAGCATATCCGAGGAGCTGCCGATAACAGCAGGCACAAGGTCATCAGCCTCAATTTTCAGCACCGCAAGGTCAGTCCTCGTGTCCGAGCCGATGAGCTTCGCCTCAAATTCACGTTCATCATTGAGCTTTGCCTTGAATCTTTCAACATCTTCAACAGCGTGGGCATTTGTGATGATATACCCGTCCTCGGATATAATAATGCCCGAAGCCTCGTTGTACGGCTGCAAAATCGTTCCCTGATAGCCGTAGAGATTTACGATAGACGGAAGCACCTGATTTGCCGCACCCGCAGGCGTAAGCAGACCTGTTTCCTTGTTCTGATAGAACTCCTCATTCTCCACAGGCTTGGGTTCAACATTGATATTGACAACAACTCCGCCCGATGAGCTGTCCGACCCACTGTCAGAAGCCGTCACGCCACTGTCAGCCCCCTTGCCCTCGTGACTGAAAGCAAGCAGGAGCATAACCGACGTAAACATCAGCAGCACTATCACCATAACAATAATGACCCATACCGCCGAGCCTTTTTTCTTCCCGTCCTCAGGAGCAGGCACAGCCCCCACCTCAGGCGGATAATTATAAGGAGGCATACCTCCGCCGTACTGAGCATTATTGCCATAAGACGGAGCACTTCCATATGGCGGCACAGCATTATTCTGTGTGCCGTCATTCACAGCCGCCGTCTGAGCATACTGAGCCCCACTGTTCTGCTGCTGCCCGCCCGCAGGATAGCCATAAACAGGAGCAGGATTCGCCCCCGAATACATCTGCCTGTAAGCATTGTCCGCCGCAGGAGCAGCACCGGTTACAGTCTGCTGATAGGGCTGATAATAATTTGGCTGAGTGTTTGGCTGAACCGCTGCATTTTTTGCAGCCTCTTCGCCGTAGTCCTTTTCCGCAAAAACGCCGCCGTCCCTGTTGATATCAGGGTTCACAGCCTTGTTTTTATCATCATTGTTTTCGGGAGCATTCCCGTTCTCGTAAAATTCCATACCGACCTCCAAAGGCAAATTCGCCGCACATTTACATATAACTGCCGTTCATTATCATTATGAGCGGCTTCCCAAAGGCAAAGTAAATTCAAACTCGGTATATTCTCCCGCCTTGCTGCGGACAAGCACTGAACCGTTGTGCAGCTTGATTATCGAACGTACAATGGACAGACCGAGACCAACGCCTGTCTTGTCCTTACCCCTTGATTCGTCGGTTTTGTAAAATCTGTCAAAAACCTTGTTGATCTCATTTTTCTTCAGACCCTCGCCGCTGTTTCGTATTACAACAGCCGCCATACCGTCCTCAATGCCGAAGCTGTAGGAAATATAGCCGCCCTCGTTAACAAACTTGACAGCATTCTCGGTCAGATTGTAAATGACCTGCTGAACAAGATCCATATCCGCATTGACATATAATTTCTCCGTGTCAAGTCCCTGAATGTCGATATTCTTTCCGTCAATTCGCTTCTCAAACAGGAGAACGGTCTTGACGGTAAGCTCCGTGATGTCGAAATTCTCCGTCTGAAGCTCCATTTCGCCCGCTTCATACTTGGAAATGTTGAGCATTGAGCGGACAAGACGTGCAAGACGGTTTATCTCCTCGGAGACCGTCCTCAGATATTCCCTCTGCCTGTTTTCGGGGATAGTACCGTCAAGAATGCCGTCAACAAATCCACCGATAGTGGTCATAGGAGTTCTCAGCTCGTGGGACACGTTGGAAATAAAGCTCTTTCTGTTCTCCTCAATAGCTTCAAG
Source organism: uncultured Ruminococcus sp. (assembly GCA_945867875.1). Taxonomy (GTDB): domain Bacteria; phylum Bacillota; class Clostridia; order Oscillospirales; family Ruminococcaceae; genus Huintestinicola. Next base: position 2,645 of record CAMBJF010000220.1, read on the forward strand.
GGAGCTTGCCATATCATTAAGGGTGTTTGCAAGAAAGCCCATTTCGTTCTGGTCGGTAACGCAGACCTTTTCCGAAAAATCACCCTCTCCGAATCTTTTCGCCGCAAGGGTCATTTCCTTAAGAGGAGTAAGAATTCGGTTTATGGTATATTTGAGCAAGGGGAACATAGCCAGCATTATCACAGCAAAGCCCGCCGCAAAAAGAATGACAGTTGCCTTAAGATAGCCCGTAAATCCGTCCGCAGAAAGACTTGCGGCAAGATAATACGCCTCCCCGCCGCAGTTCAGGGAATAGAGCATATTAAGGCGTGAAACGGGATAGAAACCGCCCATACTGTCCATAGCAAAGCTTCCCTCGGGGCGTGCGTCGGCCATAGAAAGCTCACTCAGTTTTCCCGTATGTGAACAAGGTGATGCCTCGGAACAAGCCAAAACATCACCCTCACTGTCAAACAAAATATACTCCGCACCTGTGCTCGCAGCGGCAGAGGGCAGTATCTCACGAAGAGAATCCACCCCATCAGTGCCCTCCGAAAGGTATGCGGACGCACTTACCCGCACTTCCTCGGAGAACCGTTCAAGCTGTATTTTGCGGTCATTCTTGTATGTGGATACGGAAAAGCTGATAATGATCGCAGACATAAATATAAGTGATGCTGCGACCAGTGCTGCCGATAAGCTGAAATACTCTGCGGCAATGCTTTTACGCATTTTCCTCTTCAGCCTCGAACTTGTAGCCTACGCCCCATACAGTCTTGAGCGCCCACTTGTCGGAAACGCCCTCGAGCTTTTCTCTCAGACGCTTGATGTGAACGTCGATGGTACGGGAATCGCCGTAGTATTCAAAGCCCCAAACTTCGTCAAGAAGCTGGTCTCTTGTGTAAACTCTGTTGGGGTTGGAAGCGAGGTAGAAAAGGAGTTCAAGCTCCTTGGGAGGAGTGTCCATGACCTTGCCGTCAACTCTCAGCTCGTATCTTGTCATATTGACAACGAGCTTGTCATACTTGACCTCTCTGATCTCAGACTCGGAGGAAGACTGACCTATTCTTCTGGAAACAGCCTTGATACGGGCGATAACTTCCTTGGTATCGAAGGGCTTAACAACATAGTCGTCAGCACCCAGCTCCAGACCGAGGACCTTGTCGAAGGTCTCGCTCTTGGCGGTTATCATAATAATGGGCACATTGGACTTCTTCCTGATCTCACGGCATACCTGCCAGCCGTCAAGGCCGGGAAGCATAATGTCGAGAAGAACGATATCGGGCTTAAGAGCGTTGAACTTAACAACAGCCTCATCGCCGTCGTGGGAGACCATAACGCCGTAGCCTTCCTTTTCCAGATATAATTTTAAAAGCTCACAGATGTTATTATCATCGTCAACAACAAGAACTTTACCAAGTGACATATCAAAATTCCTCCTATTTAAAATTCCCGGAATCCTGCACCTGTCTCTTATACACATCTGACGCTGCCGACGATATGCAGTGTG
>CAMBJF010000221.1 GCA_945867875.1 uncultured Ruminococcus sp.
ACACACTGCATATCGTCGGCAGCGTCAGATGTGTATAAGAGACAGATACAGCAGGAACGCAATGAGGACAGGAACATCAACATTTGCAAAAAATCCCATTTCTCACAATCCTTTCAAATTTTTCTATGACTTTTTGTAATGGATAAACGCATAAAATAATCATAGCACAAAATTCGGCAAAGAATGTTAATATTGCGTAAATATTGCAGGATTATAGCATCAATTTTGCATTTTTATCTGCTGTTCATTGATAATGGGATAAACTGATACGGTGCTGCCGTCAAGGTTTTCACGGTGCATATCCACTCCCGTGATGCAGTGATTTTCGTATGTTGTGTAGTAATAGATACCCTTTTGGGCATTGCAGCAGGAGGTGTAAATGGTTATCTCGTATTTTCCCTCAGCCACCTCACAGCAGCCTCTCTGCTGATCCACCGAGCCGAGAATGTGGAAAAACTGGGAGATGCTTTCATTTTCCGAGCTGCCCGAAATCGAATTGCCGCAGACATATGCCGCACGTACAAACCTTGACATTGAGGAAAGGTCGCCCGGGAGACCGAGAGCACCCATTCCACGGCTGTACATATCAAGGGGAATATTGCGTGAAAATGTGTTCTCGGGATTTTTCGGAGACAGCGCCATATAATTATTCAAATTAAACATCTGCCTGTCAAATGAGGGCTCATTGGTCAGCACCTGAGCGGGGTCATCGTAAATCTTGACCCCCTCTGCAACCGATTCGCAGACAATAGTTTCCTCCCCGTCCGCAATTATCCAGTGGAGCTTTGCACAGGGCAGGTCGGGACGGTAGCAGTCATTTGTGATATTGATATTTCTGAGCAGCGCCCTTGCTTCCTTAACACTGCCGCATTTCCCGAGAATAAGGGGTATAAGCTCATACTGAGCCACATTTGTCATACCCTCCACAGGCTCTCTGTAAACGGCGCTTTTTACGAAATTCAGCCCCGCCATACAAAGCCCCTTTTCGTTCATTCCGTCATAGAAAAGCGGATAATCAAAGGCGGAGCAAGCCATACCGATAATAGCATAGTGACTTGATATATCGTCAGTCCTGCCCATTTTAAAGGAGTAATTTCTGGGAACGACCATAACGGCATCACCGTAGGAAAATTCATAGTCAAGAGTTCTTCCGAAATAAAGTCCGTCCGTTCTGTAAGCTGCTGCTGTGCACATATTTTTTCCTCCAAAAACAATAAAACTTGTGTGCATCACCTAAAAAGGATAATGCACACCTTATCAAATATATTATGCCATAACAGGCTCTTTTTTATCCCTATCCATGGCAAGCTGTTCCCTGTCCCGTGCAAGGCAGTCCTTTAAAAATACTGCCAACGACATATTGAAATATGGCAGCAGGATTATAACGGGAAATGCGGGCAGGCAGATAAGGAACCAGCCCACAAAGGACACATACAGCTTCATAAGCCGTCCCGTATTGCCTTTGATTATCTTTTCGCTGAGCTCGAAAATGTCCGACACCACAGCGTCTGGGTCATTTGCAAGAAGAAAGCCCACGGGAATGCATTTCAGTCCCGCACAGAAGCATATGTAGATAACTCCCACGGTCGCAAGAGCAACGCCGCCGTAAATAAGTCCCGCATTTTCCGCTCCGCCATTGCCCGTGAGAAGGCGGTGGGCAAGAAAGCCTTCACTTATCACTGCCGTGCCGAATCCAAGAAAATAAGGCAGCCTGCGCATATCCGAAAGGACTCTCAGCTTAACGCAGAGCCTGAACTGTTCAGATGAGCTGTAGCCCGCAAATACCGATGAGGCAGGCATATTGTTGCCCGAAGCTGCCTGCCAGAAAAACCACCTTGTTCCGTAGTAAATGGGTGCTGACAGGATATATGCCGCAGCAAGTATCACGCACAGGGCAATGATGAAAATTGTCGGGCAGGAGCTGAAAACGGGGAAAAGTGTCTCAGCGGTATGCGCACCCGTAAGGCGGCCCGCTAAAATTATAAGAAGATAGGTTATGAGAAAAATGCCGATATTCAGCATACTTATGAACGCAGACTCCGCAAAGCAGGTCATAAGCAGCCTTTTCGCCTCAGATTTGATCTTCTTCGTTGTCATAGCCGTCATCGTATCCGTCCTCGTAGTCAAAGAGCGCCTCGCCTGCGTCATTGTAGCCCACAGCCTGATAGCCGGGTATTTTTCCGAGTATCTCAAAGCAGTAGCTCTGCTGCCACATCTGAGCCGTAACCATTATCTCATAGCCGTGGCCTCTGGGGCAGGCAAACTGCATAGGCTTCATCTTGGGCAGACCGAAGCAGCTCATCATATTCATAAGTATTCCCGAATGGGTCATAACACCTGCGTGGGTGATGTTGTTCTCCATCATATCGAGGATTATGCCGTTGAGCGCCGTGTAGCAGCGCACCATCATATTTCTCAGGCTCTCGCCGTTGGGGGGAGGATTGTCAAGTCCGCCTTTGAGCCATTTTTTGTAGGAATCAAGATTTAAAAGCTCCTCGGCTTTAAGTCCCTCAAAAACGCCGAAATCCATTTCCCTCAGATCGTCCACCTCTTCCATCTCACGGTCTGGGAAGAGTATCTCAGCGGACTGCACAGCTCTTTCGAGAGGGCTTGTGTAGACCTTCTGCACCTTGGGATATTCGTGAGTTTCGTAAAGCTCTCTCAGCTCTTCCTTGCCCGCCTCGGAAAGGGGGAGATCAGTCTTGCCGATATATATGCCGTCCTCATTCGCCGCTGTTTTGCCGTGGCGGAGGATACTTATTCTGTAACCCTTCATAATGCACCTCTGATAAATTGATCATACCTATTATAACACATTATTTACCGATAATCAAGGGGCGGCAGAAAAATAATAGTGAAAGCTGTGTGTTCAGAACATGTAAAAATAAGCATAATTTTCCTTGACAATCGGGCGGATTTATATTATTATATATATTAGATGTATCAAAATTCACAGGCTGCCTGCCAGCCCGTGGACAGCACAAATTTTACATATGTGAGGACTGCATTTATTATGAAGAAAATAACAGCGCTGCTGCTTGTCATACTTTCCGCCCTTACCCTTTTCGGCGGCTGCAAAAAAGATGATGCCGCTCCTGTGGAGACATACACGGGGGTACTGAGCAAGGTAAGGCTTGGAATGCCGATGAAGAAGATAGTTGCTCTTAATTCAGGCTCTGAGCTTTATTATGACAGCGACACCGAGATATGGTGCGTGAGCACGGACACCGACCTTATGGAGATAAAGGACCGTATCCCTGCGGACAGCCAGTTCTTCTATGCCGATGATTCCCTTATCACATACACATTCAAGTACAACGAAAATGACGGCGAGAATTATCTCACGGCTTATATGGAGGAAGTCCCCTGCAAGCTGGACAGAAAGACCGCCGAGGATTACTACAAATACAAAAAAGAGGCACTTATCGCCAAGTATGCTCCCGAAGAGGGTGCTGTGGTGTCTACCGTAACGGGTACCGAGGGCGTTGACCTTACCCTTGACAACGTTACTGTAATGACCCTTTCAAGCTTTGAGGTTACACTCACGATGCAGCTCACCTATGACACCGTTGACGGCGTTGAGGACTATTTCGGAACATATTACAGCATCAAAATAAAAGAGCTTGCAAACAAGACCGCCGTTGAGGTCTCCGAAAAGGAATAAGCAGACATAGTAATTTCCGTCCTTTAAACAAGGGCGGAAATTTTTTTGCCTCCTCTGCCGTTATGACATTTTCCGTCACGGGAAAAGGGATATAATACTAATAACCAATAAAACTGTAGACAAAAAATCTTCGCATAATCCATATATGCAAGATTATGCTCGATTTTTTGTACAGTTTTTAATTGGTTCTTAGTATTATATATCTTGCAGACGGGGAAAACGTCACAGGATATCTCTGCATATGATAGAGGCCATTTTTGCTCCTTTTCCTCTCCCTTTCATATTCCTATCACATTCACCCGTTATACTTATAATCACAGTAAGGGAAATGATACAGAACAGTATCAAGACAAAACCCCTTATATATCTCTCCTTTTATGATACGGAAATGCCGCCGCATTCACCCTGTCTCTTATACACATCTGACGCTGCCGACGATATGCAGTGTGTA
>CAMBJF010000222.1 GCA_945867875.1 uncultured Ruminococcus sp.
ATACAAAATTATTCCTAAGATTGTGTAAAAAGCAACAAAAAAGACCTTGCAGAGATCTCTGAAAGGTCTTTGAATTATCATTATTCCTCGGTCTGCCCCGATATCTCGCCAAAACGTCTGCATAAAAATTCGTAAAATTCGCAGGTGGCAGGGGACTCGGTGTTGTTGCAGATAACAGTGAGTTTTCTGCGGCAGTCGGGGTAGGATATGGGCAGCAGCACCACATTGTCCGTGTTGATATCGCCCCAAGTGTATGAGGGCCAGAAGCCTATTCCCATTCCTGCGCCAATGAGACCTCTCACGGTGGAGGGAGAGTCGCTCTCGAAAACCAACTCGGGAGCAAAGCCCACCTTTCGGCAGAACGCTTCGCATATTGTGTGGAACGGTTTTGAACCCGAAAGGCTGATAAAGCCGTTGTCCTTGGTGTCGGAAAGCTGTATCGAATCAAGCTTTGAATAGTATGAATCAGCAGGCACGGCGAGCTTTATTTCCTCGGAAAAGCTTCTGCTGAGGCAGCTTTTCGGTATGTTGGGAAGATATTCTGGGAGGTCTGTGGAAACGGTGCAGTCGCAGCAGTCATCGTCCTCGCTCTGATGAAGAATGAATTTGATATCGGGGTGCAGGCGCTTGTATTCGATTATAAGCTCGGTTGTGAGCAGGGAAGCGGCGATAATGTTCACCCTGATTGTCTTGCCCTCAAGCTCGGAAATTTTCATAAGCTCATCGGGGATACGGTCAAGAGTTTTGAGAACAACTCCCAGCTGTTTGTAAAGATAATCCCCGCAGCGGCTCAGAGCGATACTTCTGCCCTTGCGGACAAAAAGCTTGACCCCAAGCTCGTTTTCGAGCCTGCGAATAGACTGTGTAAGGGCGGGCTGGGCGATGTGAAGCTTTTCCGCCGCCTTTGTGATGTGGCCGCATTCCGCTGCGGCATAGAAATATTTCAGCTGTGTAAGTTCCATTTTCAGTACCGTCTTTCGAGTTAATGCATTCTCACTTGCCGTGAATACATTAATAATTATATCACATAAAGTATATAATTGTCAAGTGCTGACAGCACTATTGTCAATTTATGAACCCACAGAGGAATATTTTTTACGAGTTGAAACATCTTGTTTGCAGCATTTAATAGCATTTGCCGCTGCAATCGGCGATTGAATGAATACGCAAAAATAAGTTGCATATAAATTCATATATCTGACATTTATAGTCTGCTGATTTATAAGCGAATCAGCCTGCCCAATAACGATTTTTTTCGTTATCGTCCAGTTTGGCAGCAAAATCGGCTTTCAGCGTCACAAAGCTTTTAAGGTCGCAAAGAATATGATACAACAAAGCACGGTTTTCAAATTCATCACGGCTCTTTGGCAGTGTTTCCTCAGAATAATGCTCAAAAAGCCCATCAAGATCGGCAAGGAGAGTAACGACATCGTTTATCTCGCTGAACTCAGCGCTCATTTTTTCAAGAAATTTGGATATGGGTTCAGCCTGCTCGGTAACGCTGTCAAGCCGCTTGATGTCCGTAAATATCCTCATAAGAATGACGCACTGCTCCATTCTCATTCCCACGTATTTGTAAAAATAATCCTTTTCGCTGACAAAAGAGTTGCCGATGTATTTCACCGCTTCACGGCGAAGCTCATCAAGAAGTCTGTCCGTTTCCTTAAAGCAGCTTCCCGTGTAATCGGACTTGTCCTCCGCAAGGATATACACAGCCATTCTGCCGATTATGCGGCGTATTCTCTCATCGGTCTCACGCTGTATCTGCCGTATTTTTCCCCTGTTTGAGGGCATAAAAATGTTCAGCACCACGCCCGTTCCCGCACCGATGACAAGGAGCATTGCCTCATTTCCAAGCATTTGCAGCGATATGTCCTGTGACGCAAAATAGTGGGTAATGATAACGCTGTTCATCGCCACAGCTTCGCCCATATCCAGTATACCGCAGAAAGCAAGAAACAGCGCCAGCACCGCACCAAGCTGCAAAAAGCCGAAGCCGAAAATACCGAATACCGCAAAGCTGAGCACAGCTCCGCCGCAGAATGCACCGAGCCTTTTAAGAGTTATTTTCAGAGTTTCTTTTCTTGTGTCCTGAATGGTCAGCAGGCAGATTATCCCCGCCGACACGGCATATTGAATCCCGAGAGCATAGCTCACAGCCGCAGCCGCCACAGCTCCCACGGATATTTTTGCGATCTTTATAGGGTCAGCCCTCATTTTTATTCCTCACCTTCGGGCAGAATGTCGATAATAACAAGTTCGGGATTATTGAAAATTCGGGGAATATAATTTTGGGTCCGTGCAAGCCCTCTGCTTACGATAAGAGTGCCCTCATCAGACGGATATATCCCTCCAGCATATTTGGGGAAAAGCCCCTGCTCAGGCGCAAACAAGCCGTTTATCAGGAACGGCACCCGCCATTGACCTCCGTGGGCGTGACCCGAAAGGATAAGGTCAAATTTCCCAAATGAGCGGTAAAAGTCAACTCTTTCGGGATAATGAGCAAGGAGAACATTGAAGCCGTCTCCCGCTTCTTCCGCACATTTTTCCACGCTTTCCTCAAAAGTCAGCCTGCCGTCACCGGTTGATGATGCTCCGCAGAGGGTTATGCCCATAATGTCCATATCCTCACCTTCAAGAACAGTCACGCCCATATCAACAGCTTCCTGCCTGAAAGCCTTCCAGCCGTTTTTTCTGTACTCGTGATTTCCCGAAACATAATAGCAGGGATATTTTTTCACTGCACCTTCAATAAATGTTCGAGTGTTCCTGTTGTCCTTGATGTCGTCAAAAATATCCCCTGTGAGAACGACGATATCGGGGGACTGCTCATCAAGTGCATTAAGGAGATTTTTCATACCCTTGCCGTAATATTCGCTGTGAAGATCGGATATCTGAGCAATGCGGACAGGTTTTGTGACCTTTGGGGTGGATATGCTGTAGTGCCGCACTTTAAGAGGAAAGCTTATTATTGAAAGTATGATAAATATTGCAAACAGAATCGCTATGATGCGCAGAAGAATATACTTGTGCTTCTTTTTGACCTCAGACAAAATCTTCACCTCATTTGATATCAATTATACTTTATTTAATATGCTGTGTCAATAATTCGGAAAATAAAATCAGCCTAAAAAAATTCACATAAAAAAACTGATACAGCCCTTGCAATTTTCGGAGTAATGTGGTATAATATCAGCAAATGTTAATATTATAAAGGCATAAGCGTTCAGAGTAACCTTTGAGAGCTTCTTCAGAGAGCACCGCATTTGGTGGGAGCGGTGTGAATATCATGGGTGAAGTGCGTTCGTGAGCCTGACGGAGGAAGTATGCTTTCCGCATATGCGTATTCTGTCACGGAAGCCGCCGTTACAGGGCACATAAGGGTAGATGTGATACATCTGCCGAAAAGAAGTGGGACCACGTCGGTAAAAGCTATTCCGCCGTCTTCGGATTATTTCCGAGGACGGTTTTTTATTTGCATCATAGTATAATATAAGTAAATTTATAAGCGAGGGATCTTATGAGCAGCCTTAAAACATTTATCACACATTTCAAGGCGGATATCGAGTCAGTAAAGCAGCGCGACCCTGCGGCGAAGAATACACTTGAGATAATTCTTACCTATTCGGGACTTCACGCAGTTGCGGCTTACCGCATATCCCACCATTTTTACGAAAAAAAGCTGTATCTCACAGCAAGAGTTATTTCCCAGCTGGCACGCTTTTTCACAGGCATTGAGATACACCCCGGTGCAAAGATAGGCAAGGGGCTTTTCATTGACCACGGAATGGGTGTTGTCATCGGCGAGACCACTGAAATAGGCGACAACTGCCTGCTTTATCAGGGTGTTACCCTTGGCGGTACCGGCAAGGATAAGGGCAAGCGTCACCCCACTCTCGGCAATAACGTAATGGTCGGCTCAGGCGCAAAGGTGCTTGGTCCTTTCAAGGTCGGAAACAATGTCAAGATAGCCGCAAATGCGGTGGTGCTTGAAACTATCCCCGATAACTGCACCGCTGTGGGTGTTCCCGCCCATATCGCACGCTGCAACGGAAAGCCCAATGCAGAGCCTGTCTCTTATACACATCTGACGCTGCCGACGATATGCAGTGTGT
>CAMBJF010000223.1 GCA_945867875.1 uncultured Ruminococcus sp.
ACACACTGCATATCGTCGGCAGCGTCAGATGTGTATAAGAGACAGGTTGTTACCATGTGAACCTTCTCGCATTCGGGAAGATTATATGCTGCAACAGCGTGACCTGCTTCGTGATATGCAGTGATTCTCCTGTCACGGTCTGTAACGATATGAGACTTCTTCTCGGGACCCGAAACCACCTTAACAGTAGCCTCCTCAATATCCTCCTCGGTGATAGCCCGTCTGTCGTGACGAGCAGCAAGGAGAGCCGCCTCATTAAGAAGATTTTCAAGATCTGCACCGGTAAACTGCTGAGTAGTCTTGGCAATGACCTTCAGGTCAACATCGGGAGCAAGGGGCTTGTTCTTTGCATGAACCTTGAGAATTTCCTCTCTGCCCTTAACATCGGGATAACCCACCATAACCTCTCTGTCGAAACGTCCGGGACGAAGCAGTGCGGGGTCGAGAATATCACGTCTGTTTGTGGCAGCGATAACGATAACGCCCTCGTTGCCCTCAAAGCCGTCCATCTCAACAAGGAGCTGGTTAAGGGTCTGCTCACGCTCATCGTGACCGCCGCCAAGACCTGCGCCTCTCTGACGGCCCACAGCATCGATCTCATCGATGAATACGATAGCAGGGGCATTTTTCTTAGCAGTCTCAAAAAGATCTCTTACACGGCTTGCGCCCACGCCTACGAACATCTCAACGAAGTCCGAGCCTGAGATGGAGAAGAAGGGAACGCCTGCTTCGCCTGCAACAGCCTTTGCAAGAAGGGTCTTACCTGTACCCGGAGGGCCCATAAGGAGCACGCCCTTGGGTATTCTTGCGCCGATGTCATTGTATTTCTTGGGGTTTTTGAGGAAGTCAACTATCTCCGCAAGCTCCTGCTTTTCCTCGTCAGCGCCTGCAACGTCCTTGAATGTGTTCTTTTTCTTCGACTGGTTCTTGATATTAGCCTTGCCGAAGTTGTTGAGCTTGGTTCCGCCGCCTGCTTGTCTCATCATAAAGATGAACAGCGCCACCATAAGGATTATAAGAACGAGGGATGGGAGAACGTTGTAGAGCCAAGTGTTGTCCTGAATTTTGTAGTATTCCTGACTGAGGGGAGCGTCGGGGTGGAGCTTGTTGTAAGCCTCACGGTAGTTATCCTCGCCGCCGTCAGCGTACTGAATCTCGTCAATGAAGATGCTTACGTTGGGGACGGTGTACTTGATGCTCTTTGTAGTGCCGTCGTCATTGTTCACAGTCATTTCGAGGTCGCCTGTGCCAAGGTCAAAGGTGTACTTTGATACCTGATAGTTGTCGAAATACTCCATTATCTGGGAATAGGTATATTCCGACTTGGGCTGAGACGACTGCCTCAGGAAATAGACCATTGAAAACATCAGAACAATGGCTATTATAATGTAAATAAATAAACCGCTGCCTTTTTTCATCTGCTGATTTTCCTTTCCTGATGCGGAAATACCGCACCGCTAAAAAAATTAAAGCTCTGCTTCTGCAATGTAGGGAAGATTTCTGAACTTCTCAGCATAATCGAGACCATAGCCCACAACGAATAGGTCGGGGACGGTGAAAAGGATATAATCAGCCTTTAAGTCCGTCACATGCCTTGAGGGCTTGTCCAGAAGAGTGTAGATGCTGAGGGATAAGGGGTTTCGCTCACGGAGCAGCTCGCAAATGCTTGTAAGAGTTCTGCCCGAATCTATGATATCCTCGGCGATGATAACGTGATATTTTGAAATGTCACGGTCTATGTCGAGTTTTATCTTCACATTTCCTGAGGACACAGTGCCGTCCCCATAGCTTGAAGCGGACATAAAAGCCACCTCGCAGGGTATCTCAATGGCTCTGCAAAGGTCTGCGAGAAACATAAATGAGCCTTTGAGAATGCTTACGAGCAAAAGGGGCTTTCCCGCATATTCACGGGATATTTTTTTGCCTGCTTCTCTTATTTTTTCCTGCAGCTCCGCTTCGGAAATAAGCTCACGCTTTATTCCGCTGTAGCCGTAATTATTAATTGTTCCGTTTACCATTTTCCGCCGTCTTTCTGACTGTTATATCTATTATTTTGTCGGTGCTGTCGGAGACTGTGGGAAAAACTCTTTCCGCCGCTCCGCCGTATTCGCACCAGAATATGCCAAGCTCATCTTCCATAATAAGGGCACTTTGCCGCTGGGTTTCGGAGAGCTTTAGGGCATTAAAATGCTTTTTGAGCTTGGTGGTGACACCTCTGCCGTGAAAGCATATTTTGTCGCCGTCGTGCTTGTTTCGTACAGTTACAACACCTTGTATTTTATCACAATTTACAAGGCGGTTTGTTAATTTTCTTTGAACATTGCCATCATCGGTGAAAATATCATTATCGGGTCTCCGAATTATCACCGTTTTATCAAATTCGGGGACGAAAATCTCACCCTCACGGCTTATATCCACCCTTTTTTCAAAGCTGATATCAGCCTTGGACGGGATATTTTTTATCTCCATTCTGCCATTGTCAAAAACGGCAAAAAGGTCGCCTTTGAGGTCATATCTCATACATTTTCCCGATGTCATCATACCGTCAAGCTCGCAGAGCCGCTCATATGAGCACTCCGCACCCGCTTCCGACAGCTTTTTTCTGATGTAGCGCTTTCTCACCGACGGGGGATAGGTGCATATATCGCTTTCGGGGATAGTTTTGATAAGCTCCTCAAAATATTCCTCGTCCTCTGCGGCACTTTCGGAAAGCCGTGTAACAGCCCTGCCGAAGCCCTCGTTTATGCCGCTCAGAACGGGAATTACCCTGTGCCTGATGATGTTTCGGGAATAATCCTCGGTGAGATTGGTGCTGTCGGTAACAAAATCCTGACCCAATGATGCGAGATACTCCTCGATTTCCTCACGGGTGACACGGATAAGGGGGCGGATTATATCTCCACGGACGGGTGGAATGCCCCTGAGACCCTTTATCCCCGTTCCACGGGCAAGGTTAAAGACCACCGTTTCGCAGTTGTCCCCACGGTTATGGGCGGTGGCTATTTTTGCCCCGCCAAGGCGCTGTGCTTCCCCAGCAAAGGCGTTGTATCTGAGTATCCTTGCGCCCTCTTCGGTAGATGTGCCGTGCTCTGCGCAGTACCCCGTCACGTCAACGTGAAATACCCTCAGAGGGATACCAAGGCTTTCGCAGAGAGCCTGGCAGAAATGCATATCTCTGTCGCTTTCCTTGCCCCTGAGACAGTGGTTCACGTGAACGGCTGACAGTGATATCTGAAGCTCGTCCTTAAGCTCCGAGAGGACTTTAAGCAGGCATACGCTGTCTGCTCCTCCCGAAAGGCAGGCGATGACTCTGCTGCCCTTTGGGGTCATATTGTATCGGGCAATTGTTTCCCGAACTGTATCTATGACGCTCATCAGTGTTCAGACGGAACAGGCCGTCTGTCCTCGCTGAGGAACAATGTGTACTGACCGTTCCAGCGGAGATTTACCGTTCCCGTTTCGCCGTGACGGTTCTTGGCAACGATGCATTCCGCAAGGTTAACGTCCTCCACCTTGTCCTTGTTGTAATAGCCGTCACGATAGAGGAACATTACGATATCTGCGTCCTGCTCGATAGAACCGGATTCACGGAGGTCTGAGAGCAGCGGGCGTTTATCGGGACGTGACTCAACCGAACGTGAAAGCTGTGAAAGGGTGATAACAGGGACGTTCAGCTCCTTTGCCATAAGCTTGAGCTGACGTGTGATATCGGAAATTTCGTTTACACGGTTGTCGATTCGTTTGCTTGAATTCATCAGCTGCAAGTAGTCGATGATAACAAGCCCGACGTTTTTGAGCCTTCTGAGCTTTGCTTTCATCTGAACCACGGTTATGCCCGCAGTATCGTCAAGATACAGGTTCATTCCCGCCATTCTGTCAGCGCCCTGAGCAAGCTTTTCCCAGTCCTTCTCGTCAATGTTTCCCTTGATGAGGTGGTCACTGTCCACAAGGCTCTCTGCGGACAGCATACGGGTGACAAGCTGCTCCTTGGACATTTCGAGGGAGAATATAACGACTTCCTTTTCATTGCTCCGCCTGCACACATTTGATGCGATATTCAGCGCAAAGGAGGTCTTTCCCATACCGG
>CAMBJF010000224.1 GCA_945867875.1 uncultured Ruminococcus sp.
TACAAATATCACTCACTGTACCATAATGAAAGGAATTTGATTATGGAACAGAGAATGTTAAAAGCAGCGTGTTACTGTAGATTATCCGATGACGATGTTAATGACGGAACAAGCATATCCATCGAAACTCAAATAACTATCGCAAAGCAGTATTGCAAGGCAAACTACATAGAAATAGTGAATTTCTATACTGATGATGGATACACAGGAACAAACTTTGAACGCCCTGCATTTAAGAAAATGATAGCTGACATTGATAAGGGAAAGGTCAATACCGTAATAGTGAAAGACCTCTCCCGATTCGGCAGAGAAACTATAATGGTCAATTATTATACGCAAATGTTCTTCCCGGAGAACAACATCACTTTTATAATAATTGCCGATAACACCAAAATCACGGCGAACAGCACTTATGACTATATGCTCACTATCAAGAGTGCTATCAACGAGATTTATCCTGCCGAGGTATCGCAGAAGGTCAGACAGGCATTCAAGGCAAAGTCTATGAACGGTGAATTTCTTCACCCGTGGCTTCCGTATGGATATGTCAAGTCGGAAACAAGCAGAAATCATCTTGTAATTGATGAAAAGAACGCACAAGTAGTCAGGGATATATTTGAAATGGTGGCATACAAGGGAATGGGTATGACAAAAATATCCGATTATCTGTTTGAACATCAGATATTAAGCCCGGCTGCACTCAGGGACTATTCAAGAGGAGATTACAGTAATCCTAATCCTTACAGATGGAATAAAACTTCGATAAACAATCTTCTTCATAATGAAGTCTATCTTGGAAAAATAGTTTACGGCAAAAGACGAAAGGTAAACTTCAAAAGCAAGAAAGTAATTTCTACAGACAAGGACGAATGGATCGTTTGTGAAAATGCTCACGAGCCGATAGTCACACAGGAACTCTGGGACGCAGCTCACCAAAGGCTTGAAGGCAGGAGAAGGGAACGCAAGCCCGAACTTGTAGATAACATCTACCGCAGTATCCTTGTATGTGCTGATTGCGGCGGAACAATGTGGATATCCGCACCGCCGAAAAAGAGTATATTCTTTGTATGTGCAAACAGCAGGAATAGAAAATCATCGGTTGAAAGGTGTTCTTCCCACAATATACCGTTGGATTCCCTTAATGAAGCGGTGATCGCAGACATAAACGCTTTGCTTTGCGAATGCAAAATGGATTCGGAGTCGTTCAGAAAAAAGCTGATGCAGAAAATAACCGATAATCTGCCCGATGTAACGCAGATAAGGACGGAGCTTGCAGAGCTTGACCGACTGATAGACCGAGAAACCAAAAAGTATAAGCGGCTTTATGATGATTATTATGACGGAGTGATTAAAAGCTCAATGCTTTTTGAGCAGATGTCCTCCGAGTGCAACAGCAAGATTGAAAGCTACACCGCCAAAAAGGAAAAACTGGAATCCGAATTGAAATCCTCCACAAAGCATTTCGATGATGTGAGCAAGTTTATCGGACTGATGAGCCGTTTCACAAAAATCGAAGAACTCAACAAGGAAATACTTAACACACTTATCGAAAAAATTGAGGTTGGCGAGAGAATGGTATCGCCAACAAATGAATACATACAGAATGTTAGGATAAAGTACAAGTTTATCGGTCAGTTAAGCTGATTGATGAACAAATTGTTAAAATCGGTTAGTGTTAAGAACTGCTTGGGGAGCCAAGCAAATTTTAAGGCGAACTAATAACGAGGTCAGAGAGTAATGTTTGTTTCACTCTTCTTTCTCGGCGTTAGGTCGCCTTAAATCGTTATATATGGCCATTTTACGCATTTTACGATCAAGAGTAGTTTATATATGTATGGAAGCAGGGCTTCCGTATGCTTACGTTTATGTAAGTGTACGGAAGCCCTTTTTTTGTTGTAAATATAAAAATGGGCACTGTTTATAAATGCAACCCGAATAATCTTGTTCCCCGAAAACGGAAAGGAAGAACACCATGTCAGTAGAAATGAATTTTTACTTATCCAACAGCGATTACAATAAGCTCCGACTCCTGAAAAGGACGGACAGGGAAGATGGCAAGACCTACAACGATTATGCAGTCGAGCTTCTCAGCGAAGCAATTCAGAGAAAATATCGTGAGTATGATAGAAATGACCTCATCATACATCGTGAGGACGATTAACATACGGGAGTGAGAAAAATGGCGGACTATTTCACATCTGAACTGATAAAGATCGTCGAAGCGGATACTATATTTATTCCGAAGAGTGTTGCTCTGCGTAATGATGTGTATGATGCCAGCAAGACATTGTTCGGCGTTGTGTTCACCGACTGCGTAGAGATCTCCAAGCATACGGAAGTGTTATCGACGGAGAAACTGTCGGAAAGCTGATGAAGGACTATGTGATGGATATGACAATCGCAGATATTCAGCTGGAATGTATGTGTTCATCGGCAAGGGCTTCGGCTGCAAGGAGCGAAACTGTGATGCTCATAAACAAGACCAATCTTCTTGAATGTTTACGCGAAAGACAGGTGATATGATATGCAATATCTTATAACACCGCTGTTGGAAGTGCTTAATCCCACAAACACCGTATCCCGTAACCGTTTGCTGTCCTTTGCCATAGGTAATGCCGAAGCGGAGATATATAACTGTCTTATCGCAAAGCACGTCTATTACAACAATCAGGGCAAGCTTACCGAAGGCGGCTGGTTTTATTCAACAGTTAAGGATCTGCATCTGAGCAGCGGCTATGCTGAGGACGCACAAAAGACTGCTATCAGACACCTTATCAAGCACGGCCTTATTGAGAGCGAGCTGAAAGGCTTGCACGCCAAAAGATATTTCAGGATAATTCCCGATGTGGACAAGCTGAACTCTCTGATGAAATCGGGAGAGGAAATACAGGAAGCCATTGCCCGGCGGTACGATGACGAAATAAAGAAACGCTCAGACCGCAGGAAAAAGAAAAAGCTTCGACTGATAGTTACTCCCATTATAACACGAGTTGCTTTATGTGTCATTATTTTTTTCGGCTGTTGCACTTATATTGTAAATCTATCATGAAAAAATCTCAGAACAAGTCAAGCATACTGTCGAGATATATTTCCTCCCTGACCCGAAGCTGATATTCGGGTTTGGTCATATAGTAGAGGAGAAATTCCAGAATAACTGCGCTGCCGAGACTTCTTCCCTCAATCTTAAAATTGTAAAATCCCATGGGCAAATAGGTGCTTTGTATATCATGGGTGCCGATAAAGGACGGATTTTTCATTGCTTTGGAAAACATATATCCGCTGTCAGAATCGGGGGCTGTGCAGCGGTGGTCCGGACAGCTTTCTCCGAGATTTTTTCGGCTGACATTCTCGTAGCATTGCTTTCTGTCTCTGCACCCGATATAGCAGCATTCGTTGCATAAAAATTCTGTCTTTTCCTTTTGCCGGGAGGACAGTGTATCAAGCTTATCAAAGGCTTTGTTCAGTCGAAAATCGGGCACGGCATACTCAAAATCAGTGCGCTTTGTTTCTTCCGAAAAAAGCCTGAAATCGGTCAGAACTTTTGTGGTGGAGGAAACAAAATAAAAATTCGGATAATTCATTTTCAGATATTCAAGGAGCAGCTCCGAGCAGATAATGATTCCGTTTCGGGGAGATGTGCTTTCAAACATTGCACATATGTCGTTGCATTTTTTGTCCGAGAGATGTTCCTCTTTCAGAAGTGAATTGCTGAAAGTGAGCCGTGCCGAGATGTTATATTCCTGCATCAGCGCAAGCACATCACGTGGGTCACATTCACCGAAGCCCACACGTCCGCCGCCCCATATGCAGTCTGCGGGAGCGCCATATATGGAACCTATATCACACCAGTCATAAAAATATTCCCTGTGCTCACGGAATAGTGGCAAAAAAATTTTGTACAGCTCATAAAATTCAAATAAGCCTGGAAGATGATAGTGTGCAGTGACTGCGTGTGTGTTCATTGCCGTTCGCCTTTCTTTTGATTTTCTGTAATTTTCATTATATCACATCAGTCTCGGTTTTACAAGAAATCTGTCTCTTATACACATCTCCGAGCCCACGAGACGCTACGCTATCT
>CAMBJF010000225.1 GCA_945867875.1 uncultured Ruminococcus sp.
ATTTGTATCGCCTGCAAAATAATGTCATATAAGTCATAAAATACCTATACATAATTTATTTTACAACATTATTTTGTATTTGTCAATAGATTTGAAACAAATCCGTCAAGCCGAAAAAGGGCGGCACTTCCGGATAGAAGTGCCGCCCTTGAGGTCGTTCTGAGCATAAGCATTAAGGGTCGATAAATGCTCCCTCTGCCTTGCCGTTAATTACATAATATGCACGAAGCACACCGTTTTCAGCCTTGAGGTAAACATCGCAAGATGTGATGTGCTTGCGTGTGCCGTTTCTGTAAGCTGTCTTGCAGGCTTCGACAACGTCCGACATAGTATATTCGCCATTGCTGCCCTGAATGATAAACTTATCATCGGCAGGCTTCTTCTCTGCGGACTTTGCAGGAGCTTTTTTCTCGGCAGTTTTCCTTGCCCTTGGAGCTTTCTCAACGGGAGCCGCCTTTACTTCCTCAACAGCAGGAGCCGCAGCGGTTGTTTCTGCCTTTGCTTCCTCTGCCACAACAGGAGTAACTGCCGCCTTTGTGACTTCTTTCTTTGCCGATTTCTTAGCAGTACGCTTGTTTGCCATATCATAAACCTCCGAAAATAACATATTTGGTTAAATTTAGTATATCACATATTTCTGCCTTAGTCAAGGAAAACAGCGATTTTTCGGCTTATTCTTCCTTATTAACATTCAGATGCTCGGAAATAATCTCCATAATCAGATTAAGCCGTGTTTCACCGATTCCCTTTATCTCCCCTATCTGAGAACGCAGCTTGTCCATATCTATGTCAACAGCTTCAATACCCTTCATAGCATCTTCCTTGCCCATTTCATAGATATTGTTGAGTGTTCGGCTGAGTTCGTTTTTGTCCATTGACTTTATCTGACGATATAAGTTGCGGTTGAGCAGTTCCTTTTCCATTGCTATCCCCTGTTCCGTGAATTGAAATATACAAGATGTATGCGTATATTATACCATATGTAGGCAGCCACGTCAATTCAATAATTCATTTTGCTGAAATATCAAGTATGAAGCGTGAAAGCTGTGTTAATTGTGTACGCAGCTTTTTCATTCCTTATCCTTGTTTACGATATTATCGGGAAATAGCGAAGCAGTTAGCAAATCGGACGGAGAAATGTCCAAAGCATCTGCAATATCGAAAAGCGTTTCCAACGAAAAACTGTTTGCAGTATTAGGTGCTTCGATAATACATAAAAGGGATCGGCTGATATTTGCCTTTTCTGCAAGTGCCTCCTGTGACATTCCTCGTAGTTTCCGTAATGAAGCTATTGATATGCCAAGCTGAATAAAACGGTCACGATTTTTAAATGCTACCTCTTTCCTCATTAATTTGCCCTCCTGACGGTAACTAATAGTCTTTATTTCCATTATACCTTTTATTTGGGCAATTCTCTGTATTACAAGTAACGCATTTGTCTTACTTGTAATACAATAGTGTAATTATTATAACAAATGTCTAACTTCTGACACATTTTTAATCAGTATAGTCACCGATACTCGCGATGAAATAATTGCCGATGATTGCCTACCCTGCAAGCGTTGTCACCACTAAACATAAAAATAAGAGCTAATGAACATCGGACTGCCCTCTGTTCATTAGCTCCTATGCGTATCAGTAATTAAGTGTCTTAGCCACGATCCTGTCGGCAGGCTTGCCGTCCTCGTCCTTGTCGGTGTGATAGCCCAGAACAGCGATTTTTGTACCGGGAAGCAGCCTTTTGTCAAGCTCACTTGCTTCGCACTCAACCGTTACTTCCGTTCCGTCCTCGGCTTTCCTTATCTTTACGCCGAAGATGTCAAGCATTCTGCCTGTTTCCTTGAGCATAGTGACTTCGATTACCTCGCCCTGAATGATTACCTTGTTTTCCATAGTAAATGTACCTCCGTTATTCTTCGTTTTCGGTCTGTTCAAAGTAAAGGGCTAATGCCTTTTCAATGATTTCGTTTGCTTCTTTCTTGGAATATGTGCTTAAATACCGCTTGTATGTAGCTGTCGGAAGCGTTATCTTCTCACCCTTGTCCTTCGGCTTTTCTTCGGGCTTGTCATACTCTCCTGTCAAAACCTCTGTTATAATATCCTCGGAAACAACCGCATAGGAAGCCGATACCTCTCTGAGCTGCTTTGCCATTTTCATATCAATGACAGTCACACCCATTCTGACCATAAGAGAATATGTGAGCTTCTGCTGTTCCTCCGGCATAAATGATATGTCAACAGCTGAACGGAGCTTGATGTTTCCCTTATCCACAAGTGCCTTAAATTCATCTATGAGCTTGTTCACCCTCAAAAGCCTTGCAACCTTTGAGGAGCTGATACCGTATTCCTCGGCTGTTGCTTCTCTTGTTGTTAAATGTTCCACCGGAACATTTTGCTCCGCTTCGGGCTTATGCTTTCCGTTCTCGATGAAATAAAGCTCGTCACTTATAGCTTTCAGCTTCCTTTCATCAAACAGCTTGCTGTACCGAATGCCAACCGCAAATGCCTGTTCGCTTATCTTCAAATCTTGGAACGACCTTTGGAGCAGATTCGTTTCAATGACATAAACCTCTGCTTCTTCATCGGATAAATCCGTCTTGACAACGGCAGGAACACTTGTTATCCCTGCCTGTCCTGCGGCATACACCCTGTTGTGTCCAGAAAGTATCTCATACTTGCCGTTCTCCATAGTCCTCACGATAATAGGTGTCATAACTCCATTTTTGGAGATACTCTGTACCATATCTTGCAGACGTTCGCCCTGATAGAGCGTAAATCTGTGATTATGATACGGCACCAGCTTGTCAATAGCTATGTTCGTTATTCCCGTTTCGGAGGAAAAGTCCAGACCGTCTGCCACTCCGAATTTGCTTGTAACATTCCTTGCCACAATAATTCTCCTTTCAGCCTATCAATTCATCGGCAAGCCTGTTGTAGTCCTCGGCGGCCGTACATTTGGGTGCGTATGCAATAAGTGTCTGCTTCTGTGCCTGTGCTTCCTTGACCTTGATGCACTCTCTGACAGAGGTATCGAATATCTTAGTATTCATACTCTCCGCAACCTTTTCAAGAGAAGCCTTGACCTCTCTTGAAAGATTTGCCCTGCCGTTGTACTTTGTGAGCAGAAGCCCTGCAACGGTCAGCTTGGGATTCTGACGCTTCTTTATCGCCCTTATGGTTTCATTCAGCTGTGAAAGCCCCTGCAAAGCGTATCTGTCCGCCGTAACCGGGATAATAACTTCATCGGCAGCTATCAGACAGTTATGCAGAATAGAGTTCATCGCCGGGGCTGTGTCAATGAATATGTAGTCATATTCACCGCACTTTTCCAAAGCATCAGCCATACGGTAAAGTCCGTCAACGCAGCCTTTCAGCTTTTCATCAGCCTGCCTTAACAGGCTGTCCCCTGCAAGTATCTCTCCGCACTCGGTATGCTGAATAGCTTCCGATATGCTGATACGGCTTTCATCAAGGAGAACGTCATATATGGTAGCTACTCCCTCGGTTTCCGCCCGATAGGTGTCGGTGGTGTTGCACTGCTGATCGCAATCTATAATGAGTGTTCTGTAACCTCTCTGTGCGAATATTGAAGCCAGAGCAGTAGCGGTCGAAGTTTTTCCCACTCCTCCTTTTTGGGAAGCACAAATTATTACCTTGCCCATAAAAAGCCGTCCTTTCATTCCTTTATCATTACAGATGATGTGCTTTCATCATATACGAAATCTGCGGTATCTCCCGTGCAGTCCGTGAGCTTCAAACCGCCCTCGATAAGTTCAAGGCTTGCTATCCCCTCCGGGATAAACTCCTCGGAAATGTGTTTCAGCACCTTGTACTGTGCAATGCTGTCAACGTGATACCTTTTAAGCTCAAATTCAGTCATTGTTCTGACCCCCTATCTTGCCGACCTTTTCTATCCACTTGTCAACCGCATTGATAATGCCCTCATAGGCTTCATATCTCTCCATCTTCTCATTGTAGAGGTCAATATCGTCCTCGTCCGCATCTTCGGGCAGTTCGTCGGGCTTGTCATAGTAGCCGTTAAATTCAAGGTAGTCACGGCGTTCTGTGAGAT
>CAMBJF010000226.1 GCA_945867875.1 uncultured Ruminococcus sp.
ACTGCGCCGCCCTGTGAAAAGTCGCAGTCGGTGAGAGAGCGTGCGGTGTCGGATATCACTGCGGCAAAAACGGGCAGACCTTTTAACTTCATTTCACTCACGGCATTTTCTAAATCATCTGTGACCGCTTCAACACGCATAATGCTGCCCATTGCGGAGCGGACGGTCTTGGGATTGTAGATGTCGCAGCAGCCGCAGAGCACAACGCAGTCGATACCGCAGGCATCGGCTGTTCTGAGCATCGTTCCCATATTTCCGGGGTCCTGGATATTATCGAGGATAAGCACCCTGCTGCCTTTTTTTATTTTGCTGTAGGTCTGCGCCTTGTCACGGTTCGGCATTGAGCAGACTGCAAATATTCCCTGTGGCATTTTTGTTTCCGAAAGCTCCTTTGCAAGCTCTTCGGAAATTATGCTGAAAATTTTATGAGGGTAGGTCTTAAAAAGAAGCTCCAGAGCTTCGCCGTATTTTTCCTTTGCGCTTTCGGTGAAAAAAACACTGTGCAGCTCTATAGCCTCGGCGGCGGCATCTGATACCAGCCGTGCGCCCTCAATGGTGAATTTACTTTCTTTTCGTCTTGCTTTTTTGTCATCGGTAAGCTTTCGGTAAAGCTTTATCTTTTCATTGTCGGCGGAAAAAATTCTGTTAAATTCGGTCATTTTGCCTCCGTTATTTAAAAAAGCTGTACCACAATGGACAACGCCTTTGTGATACAGCCTGTTTGCCTTAGATTAAAGAGCAGCCTTAGCCTTTTCAGTAAGAGCTGTAAAACCTGCTGCGTCGTTGATAGCGATCTCGGAGAGCATCTTTCTGTTGAGAGTGATGCCAGCCTTCTTAAGACCGTTCATAAATGTAGAATAGTTCATACCATTCATCTTGCAGGCAGCAGAAATTCTTGTGATCCAGAGCTTTCTGAAATCACGCTTCTTAAGTCTTCTGCCGATGTAAGCGTAGTTGCCGGACTTCATTACGGCTTCCTTAGCCATCTTGAAATGCTTGCTCTTTGCGCCCCAGTAACCCTTAGCGAGCTTTAATGTTTTATTTCTTCTCTTGCGAGTAGACATTGCTCCCTTAACACGAGCCATAGTATTTTACCTCCAAATGTATTGTTATTCAGTTGATGCGAGCCTGCCGATTACTTGTAAGGCATAAGCTCCTTGAGTGTTGCTGCATTTGCGGAACCTGCAACGCCCATATTACGAGCAATTCTCTTGCGCTTGTGATCCTTCTGAGTGAGTCTGTGTCTCTTGTTGGTCTTCTGATACTTTACAAGACCGTTTTTGGTGAGCTTGAAACGCTTCTTAGCTCCGGAATGAGTCTTCTGCTTTGGCATGGAAATATCCTCCCTTTTATTTTTATAGTTATTTTGAAAAACTCGGTTACTTTGAAGCCTTGGGGGAAACGAACATTACAAGTGCTCTTCCCTCCATTTTGGCAGGCTTTTCAACGGTGCCCACTTCTGCGCAGGCTTCCTTGAACTTGTCAAGCAGCTCTTCTCCAAGCTGAGGATGAGCGATGGCACGCTTACGGAAACGCACGGAAACCTTTATCTTGTCTCCGCCCTTGAGGAACTTGACAGCCTGAGCTGTTTTGGTCTCAAAATCGTGAGTGTCGATGGTGGAGAACATTCTGATCTCCTTGATGTCAACGACCTTCTGATTCTTTCTTGCTTCCTTTTCACGCTTAGCCTGTTCAAACAAATACTTTCCGTAGTCCATGATCTTGCACACGGGCGGAACAGCCTGCGGTGCGATCTTTACAAGATCGAGATCCTTTTCTGCGGCAAGCTTCTGTGCGTCCCTTGCGGACATAAGACCAAGCTGTGCGCCGTCGGGACCTATTACTCTGATCTCCTTGTCACGGATTTCTTCATTGATCTGAAGCTCCTTGCTATCCTTGTTAGCTATGGCGAGCACCCCCAAAAAATCAAATTAACTATAAATGAATGTGGAATAAAAAAACGGCAGAACCAAAGCTCCGCCGCATAATTTTTCTATCCGATGCGCATAAATATATCCTGCGCTGTGATTTAAAAATTATTGACCTCTGCTTGCCTTATTGCAGCAGGGTGAGAGCGGAAAGCTCTGCTTTATTTTTCGTACTTAAAGAGTATATCACACATATTCCGATTTGTCAATAGCTTTTCGGAAATTTGTGCAATTTCACCTGTTTCTACCTATGTAAATGCTTATATATTAGGCAAGTGACAGCTTTTCCAAAATATCATAAACTGTCATACTATCCGCAGTACAGGTTTTATAGAGCGCCTGAACGGTCCTTATGGGACCCCATGGAAAGCCCCACCAGCCGCCTGTGAGGGCAAGTAATATGCACAGGGCTTTTGTCCCTGCCGACACGTCTGTGAGGACAAAGCCGCTCTGCTCCATATATGTAAGGAATATCACCGACATACAGCAGTAAAAGCGTGTCACACGGGTCTCTCTGCGGTATTCAACGCCTTCAAATTCACAGCCGCCGCCGCTTAGCAGCTCATCAGCATTTTCGGCAAGAAAGGCAATGAATTTCTTATCCCGCCTTTTCCATATGATACCCATAATGCAGTAGGTTATCCACGAGGCGGCTATGATCGTAATAGGAAGAACTGTTGTAAATAATGGCATCATTTTACTTACCCCTTAAGAATTTTTTTATTTAACATATCAGTTTTTATTCTGCTGATATATAACCCCATTTGCTGTATCAGCTTTCTTCGCTGTCGGAATTTGTGCTGTTAAGGCTTTCGTATGCTTTCTGTTCAAAATAATCGTCAAGGACGGTCTGGGAGATGGAGTAGCCTGCGGAGGTCCGGACATATTCCTTGATCTCCTTTTTGGTAATGGCGGCTTTTATCTCGTCAACGGTCATATTCAGATAGGCTGCGGCTTCGGTCTCGGTGTAGTAATTCTTGGGGGCGGTGTTGTTCACGGTGATGTTTGAGGGCGCACTGTAGCTTGACGAAAAGGTCTGAGCCTCAACTGCTGCGGTGAGCTTCTTCACTGAACCCGTGACGGACACGCCTGCTATGATTATGCTTACTCCGAGTATCACCGAGGACAGGAGCATTCCTGCCGCAGGGACTGGCTTGGGGGCGGGTCTTCTGCCTGTGCCGTTTCTGTTATCCATTGATAGACCATTCCTTTCAGGGGGTTATTTTAAAGTATAATTTTATCGGGTGAAAGCTCCGTTTTTACTGCCGTTCCCAGCTCAAATGAATAGAGACAGGCTTCGGTGACGGGCTTGTTGAAAATAAGGGAAAGCGCCTTTGCATAAAGGTAGAGCTGCATACTGTAGCGCTCTTTCAGCTCTTCTGGAGTGACATATCTGTCGGTCTTGTAGTCTGCGAGGACAAGACTGCCGTTTTCCTCGAAAATAAGGTCGGCAACACCCTGGAGCATACCCTCTGTTTCATTATAAACCATAAGCCCGGAATTGTCAAGAATTTGTTTATCAATACACAGATCGGCAATTTTCACTAAAAATTTCTTCTCACGCATCACGTTTCCCGAGCGGATAATCCTGCCGCAGAGGTCGCTGTCAAGGAATTTTCCGATAATTGCGGGGTCGGCGCATTCAGCCTGCTTTGCGGTGAGATGACCCAGCGAGCAGAGCCTTTTGGCTTCGCTTACAACGGCTTCGTCACGTTTATCCTGCGATGTTTCCGCAAGCTTTTTTATATCGCAGAACTGCATAAAGCTGTGGACTGCTGTTCCACGATCAGCGGCGGAGATGCCTGCCACGGCTTTCTTTGCCTTTCGTTCCTGCACCGCTTCTCCGAAAAATCTTCTGAGCTTAGGCTCGTGCTTTTTGGCAATTTCGCTGACTGTGAGCTTTGAGGCGGTGACGGACAATGTTCGGTCATAATTATCCGCAAGATTTTCACGGAAAAGCTTTGCACGGTTTTCATCGGGCAGTGCTCTTACGAAAATATCGTCGGTCTTGCCATCATTTTCCGAAAGCTTGCCGTCGGTGAAAATTACCCTGCATTCGCCAAGGTGCTTTTCATTTTCGGTATCGCTTTTTTCAAACAGGGACAAAGCGATATCAAGCCACTGCTCCATACACATAC
>CAMBJF010000227.1 GCA_945867875.1 uncultured Ruminococcus sp.
GATAGCGTAGCGTCTCGTGGGCTCGGAGATGTGTATAAGAGACAGGATGAAATGGGCGCAGCTACTGATGCCGAAAACAGCAGAACCGACTATGGTTATGAACCCACTATCGGTGATCTGCTGGAAAAGGACGACGAGCTTTTCCGCATTTCGGATATTTCCGATAACATAATTACACTTGAAGAAACATCAAGCTTGTTCCACGATTCGGAAATAATGACCCTTGCTGACTTTATAAATCGTGGATATGCACTTGTGGAAAAAGCAGAGCCTGCCGAAAAGGTTCAGTCCCCGGTGGGGACTGAGAAAAAGTCTCCACTGGATACTCGGGAGAATACCCATTCCGATGAGGTCAAATCTCCAGTGGATACTCACAGCAATAATTTTATAATCACCGATGAAAATCTGGGCGTAAACGGACCTAAAGCAAGGTTCAATGCGAATATTGCTGCGGTGGAAACACTGAAAGCTATTGAAGCAGAAGGCAGAACCGCAACTCCCGAGGAACAGAAGATACTTTCGGGATATACGGGCTGGGGAGCTATTCCACAGGCATTCGACTCCAGAAATGATGACTGGAAGAATGAGTATGAAAAGCTGAAAACAGTGCTTGATGATGCGGAATATTCCGAAGCAAGGCGTTCTACCCTTAATGCTCATTATACCTCACCCGTTGTAATAAATGCAATTTATGAGGGACTTGCAAACATAGGATTTGAAAAAGGAAAAATCCTTGAGCCTGCAATGGGTATCGGCAATTTCTTTGGAGTAATGCCCGAGAGTATGCAGGGCAGCGAGCTTCATGGTGTTGAGCTTGATGACCTGACAGGCAGGATCGCAAAGCAGCTGTATCCCGGAGCAGATATTCAGATAAAGGGCTTTGAAAAGACAGCTTTTGAAAATAACAGCTTTGATGTGGTGGTGGGTAACGTTCCCTTCGGAAATTACAAGGTAAACGACAAGGACTATAACAAGAATAATTTTCTTATCCACGATTATTTCATAGCAAAATCTCTCGACAAGGTACACCCCGGCGGAGTGGTTGCTGTTGTGACCTCAAAGGGAACAATGGACAAGGAAAATGACGATATCCGTAAGTACATTGCTCAGAGAGCAGAACTGCTTGGTGCGATTCGTCTGCCCGACACAGTTTTCAAGGCAAATGCGGGTACAGAGGTTGTTTCGGATATTCTGTTTTTACAGAAGCGTGAAAGACCTATCGAAATTGACCCCGACAAGGAAGGCTGGGTTAAGCTGGGCGTATCCGCCGACGGCTTTGATGTGAACAACTATTTTGCGGAACACCCCGAAATGGTGATCGGTGATTTCAAGGAAGTTTCGGGCAGGTTCGGTAATGAAGTGACTGTAAAGCTTGATGATCCGAGTATGCTGAAAAGCCTTCTCTCCGAAGCAGTGCAGAATATTCGTGGTGAATACAAGGCTGCATCTGTTATGAAAACTGTTGAGGAGATAAATTCCGATGTTATCCCCGCACCTGCCGAATCACGCAAGTTCAGTTATCAGGCTGTAAACGGCGAACTCTATTACAGAGAAGCGGGGGACACTATGGAAAAGGTACCCGTTAAGGGTAAGGGCAAGGAAAAAATCGCCCGAGCAGTGGCAATGGTTGAGCTTCGTGATACGGTCAGAGAGCTGCTTGACTTGCAGATGAACAATTCCGACAGCTCACTTGATGAAAGTATTTCCGAAAGCAGAGCCAAGCTCAACAAGGTATATGACGCATTTGTGGCAAAATACGGATTTGTTTCCGATAAGAAGAACAAGGACGCATTTAAGGGTGACGATGATTACCAGCTTCTTTCCGCACTGGAAAATGAGGACAAGGAGCACAGCACATACACCAAGGCTGACATCTTTGAGCATAACACAGTAAAGCCCAAGACCATAGCCGAACACGTCGAAACCGCACAGGAGGCACTTATAATTTCTGTATCGGAAAAAGCAAAGGTGGATTTCGATTATATGTCCGAGCTTTGCGGTATGGACAAGGACAGCATGATAGCCGACCTCAAGGGACAGATATTCAGACTTCCGCAGGCGGAGGAAAAGTATGTTACCTCTGACGAATACCTGACGGGCAATATCCGCAAGAAAATTGCAGAGCTTAATAATGCTCCCGAGGGTATGGACGTTTCCGAAAACAGGGCAGCTCTTGAAAATGCTATTCCTCCAAGAGTTGAAGCAAAGGACATTTCCGTAAAGCTGGGTTCCCACTGGATCGCACCCGAATACATACGTCAGTTTATTTGCGAAAAATTCAATCCCGACTGGAATGCCAAGCGAGATATGACCGTTCAGTACAGCAAGGCAGTGGGCGAGTGGAAAATCGAAGATGTCAATGCTGCATCGAAGAAGAACTACACCGCTACAAACGTATTCGGAACACATCGCATGAACGCATACAAGATAATCGAGGGAATCCTTAATAACAGTGACCTTCAGGTAAAGGACCACAAAAAGGACGAGAACGGTTATGATATGCGTGATGAAAAGGGCAACTATATTCTTGTGGTAAATCAGGAAGAAACCAAGGCGGTCAGACAGGTTGCAAATCTCATAAAGTCCGAATTTCAGGACTGGATATTCAAGGATCCCGAAAGACGAGAAAAGCTTGTTCAGACCTACAATGAAATGTATAACTCTATCCGTCCGAGAGAGTATGACGGTTCTCATCTCAACTTTGTGGGTATGAACACTGATATTACGCTTAAGGAACACCAGAAAAATGCGATTGCCAGAGCTTTATACGGCGGCAACACGCTGCTTGCTCACGCCGTTGGTGCGGGCAAGACCTTTGAAATGATAGCCATAGCCATGGAAGGCAAACGCCTGGGACTGCATACAAAATCGCTGTTTGCCGTACCCAACAGCCTTACAGAGCAGATGGGCAATGATTTCAGAAGGCTGTACCCCAATGCCAATATTCTTGTGGCAACAAAGAAGGATTTTGAAAAGGAAAACCGTCTGAAACTGTTTGCAAAGATCGCTGCAAATGACTGGGATGCTGTTATCGTCGGTCACACACAGTTCGACCGCATGGGACTTTCTCCCGAGCGTGAGCAGCAGTACATAACTGCAGAGCTTGCAAAGCTTCGTGAGGAGCTGGAGTATGCTGCCGAATATGGTGAAAAGAGCTTTTCCGTGAAGAAGATAGAAAAAGCTATTGCAAGCTATCAGGATAGGCTGAACAAGCTCAACGATGCTCAGGTCAAGGACGATTTCATAGATTTTGAAAAGCTGGGCTTTGACAAGCTGTTCGTTGACGAGTGCCATATGTATAAGAATCTCGCCACAGCAACGAAAATGCACAATGTATCGGGACTCGGCAGCGGCGGTGCGGCACGTTCCTTCAATCTGCTTATGAAGTCCAAGTATATGGATGAGATTACAGGCGGCAAGGGACAGACTTATGCTTCGGGCACGCCCATAATCACAGGGTATCCACGGTCAGAAATGCCGATTTTACGTTGTTTGAGCAAAAGAGCATCACAGCAAGTGGTGCTCATTTTGATTTTTATCTTATATTTCTCTAAATTCTCTTTACATTTCCTCAACGGATTGAAATCTTTTAGTTTTGTCAAAAAATAAGCCTTTTTCAACATATGTCTTTAATTTTGCATCTTTTATTTTATCAGGATATCATCCTTGTATATTATACCACATTTATGCAAAAAAGTCAGCCTTTTCGGCTGACTTTTTCGACAGACTGCAGTTTCTTTCGGAGCTACCACTTTTTTATTCTGTTGGTAAGTTGTGGGTGGGGTTGGCGGGTACAAAGTACATCTGCATCGTAAAAAAGTTAGTGAATTACTTTTGATATGAAAAGCTCATTCAATGGTGAATTCGCAGGCGACATATATTTTTTCGTCTTGATTTCGTTCGTCGAAATAGAAAGCTTTAATTATTCTGTAATTACCCTTTGATAAATCACCATAATAATTACTCCATTTTACGCTTTCAGTAGTTTCTTCAGTACCCTGTAACTGTCTCTTATACACATCTGACGCTGCCGACGATATGCAGTGTGTA
>CAMBJF010000228.1 GCA_945867875.1 uncultured Ruminococcus sp.
AAGCATCGCCCTGCGCATCAGCAGGATATATTCATATACCAGCGCAGAACTGTTCTCACCGCCGCTCACAGGGTCGGCAGCCGCCGCGTATATCCTTTTAAAAAGCCTGCCGCAGCCGTCAAGGTCGATGCCCTCGGAAAATGCAAAACCGTCAAAGCCCATATTTTTCATAAGCTCCCCTGCAAATTCGCCCCTGAAAACAAGCCAGTTCGTGACCCACTCGTCCCCAACGGGACAATATCTGTGGGGCTTTGCAGGAGCAAGATAGAACACCGAGCCTGCTTTCAGAGCATATTCCTGCCCGTCAACATAAAGCCGTCCCTCCCCCGATGACGTGAAAAGGAACTGATGAGACGCAAGCCCCGTTTTCCGCTCGACATTGTATTCAGGGTCGCACATGCCTATGCCCGAAAGATAAAATGGCAGCTTTTCTCTCGGTCCGATAACGGGATATATGGCTTTTGTCACGCTTCACACCTCCGATTATGGGGCTTTTATAAATTTTTTGTAGCTGTGCATAAAATAAGCTATCTCCGCCGCCGCTGTTATCGCCCAGGAAAAGCTGTACAGAAGATACAAAGACGGTATGGTCATAAAATGGGCGAACACGGTATATACCCATATAACTCGAAAAACGCAGGAGCCCATTATCACTATCACCGTTGGCACAACGCTCCTGCCGATGCCCCTTGAAGCGGATATGGTGCAGTCCATAAAGGCGCTTATGCAGTACGACCAGCCCATTATCATAACTCGCTGCATACCCGCCTCAACGACCCTCGGCTCATTGGTGAACAGTGACAAAAACTGCCGCCCGAAAAGAAGCAGTGAACCGCCGAAAACAGCTCCCGCCGCAAAGGAATATGCAAGGCTGATGCCATAGGTTTTCATTATCCTGTCATTTTTTCCCGCTCCGTGATTTCGGCTTATGAAGCTGGCGCAGGCTGTGTAAAACGCCGACATAACGTTGAAGATCAGGGTGTCCGCATTGGCTGCTGCGGAATTTCCCGAGACCATTATGGCATCAAAATGATTAACGCCTGTCTGAACAAAAAGGTTTGCCACCGCAAAAATGGCATTCTGCATACCCGTAGGAATACCTATCATCAGCACTCCCTTGCAGGCTTTTTTGTCAAACAGCCTGTGGGAAAGCCGCAGGCGGCAGCTGTCATCTGTGGTCAGCAGACGGCGCAGTATAAGCCCTGCCGATACATACTGTGCAATGACGCTGGCAAGCGCAACGCCGTCAGCCGCCATTTTGCAGACAATAACGAAAAACAGGTTCAGCAGCACATTCAGCACCCCTGCCGCCGAAAGATAAACAAGAGGTCTTTTCGTGTCACCGCAGGCGCTGAGAACGCCGTTTCCGAAGTTGTAAAGCGCCATTGCGGGCATTCCGAGGGAATATATGTGCAGATAAAGAACTGCGCCGTCAATAAGCTCGTCCTTGGTGTTCAGAGCTTCAAGCATAGGTCTCGCAAAAATTCCGCAGACAAGGCACACGATGATGCCTATGACCCCGCAGACAGCAAACGCCGTGTATATCGTCCTTGCCGTGGCGGAGGTGTCGCCGTCAGCCTTCTGCGCCCCAAGCCTGTGAGCCACACGGACATTCACACCCGAACCGACGCCGATAAGTATGCCCGTGAAAAGGGACACAAGGAGAGTGGTTGAGCCCACCGCACCCAGCGCAATGTAATCCGCATATTTTCCCGCAATGGCAACATCGCTCAGGTTGAAAAGCACCTCAAGCATCTGCGTCAGCATAAGGGGCAGGCTGAAAAAAAGTATGTTTTTAAGCAGTGAGCCCTCTGTCATATCAATAGTCTTTTGCTTTGTCATATCATATCTCCGCTGAAATTTTTCCGGATATATATGATGATAACACTTTTGCACACCGCTGTCAATGAAATTTATATTGCAAAAAAAGCGTATTATTGTTCATCATTGTCGCAAAGCTTCACGGAAAATATATCGTCAATGGGAATGACTGCGCCATCGGTGAATATGACTGTCCGTGCGTATTCGTCGATACGTTTTGCATTTCCCGTCAGCGTTACATAGCTTCCGCCGCTCTTCCTGCCGTCGGGGACAAAATATGTCACCTCCGCCTCGGGGCGCTCATACAGCCTGTCACGGAGCATACACAGCTTGTCATTTATATCTGCCGCCCTGTCCTCGCCAAGCTCTATTTTACTGTCGGTGAGCCTTGCAGTCTCCGCCACCGCCTCGTCATAGCCAGTAAGCGCCGCAAAGGGAGCAAACTGTGCCGCACGGTCGGATACGGGCATAGGCTGCCGCTTTCCACGGGGACGCTCACGGGTAAGTATATAGTCATATCGGTGCATATCGTTATACATATATAGTCATTCCTTTCTTTATATTACGCCCTGTGCCCGCCTATCTGCCTGTTCCGTTCAAGAGCCGTCGCCCCGTCGCACAGGTCAAGCCCCTTGAATATGGCGTTTTTCCCGAACCTGCTTTTTATGGAGAGTATGGCTTTCTGCTTGCTTTTTTCCCGTTCGAGCCTGTGGTCCTCAAGCTCACGCCGCCTGCATACCTCGGAATAATCGGTGAAAAGGTCAAGCTGCTCCGCCTGCTCCTCAGGTATCATATTTTCGGGTATAACGCCGTTTGCGGATATGGTTATCCTGCGGATAAGCAGCTCCTTGTCCGCAATTTTGTCAAAAAGCTCCGCCGCAGCTTCGGTTATGAGCCGTGATGATGAGGTATAGCGTTCAAGGTTCAGTGTGCTGTTTGCGCCCTTGGGAACCTTCCTGCCGTAATGGTCAGTCTTTATCTCCCCCTTGTAGCTCTGCATTATCCCATCATTGTTCATATTCGCAGCGTCATAGCCGATGCACAGACCTATCTGCTTCACCGCAAGCCGCTTTTTCACAAGGTCAAGCGCCAGCATATCCGCCATTTCCTTTATAATGAGCAGAGTCTGTTCAAAGTCGTGGGGGCATTGCAGCACCTGCCCCGAAGAAATGCTCTTTGCTGAGGGGCGATATGCCTTGATATCCGCAATGGTGCAGGGCTCATATCCCCATGCGTGGTCGATGAGCAGCTCTGCATTTTTCCCGAAAAGCCTGTACAAAAGCTCCTCGTTCCGCACTGAACACATCGCAATGTCCCCCATTGTCCGTATGCAGTATTTTTCAAGCTTTGAAGCATAGCCGTGACCCACCCGCCAGAAATCCGTCAGCGGCTTGTGGTCCCACAGCAGCTTACGGTAGGAAAGCTCGTCAAGCTCTGCGATTCGCACACCATTTTCGTCCGCAGGAATGTGCTTCGCCACAATGTCCATAGCCACCTTGCAAAGATACAGATTTGTGCCTATCCCCGCAGTGGCGGTGATGCCCGTCTCGGCAAGGATATCGTTTATCATAGCCCCCGCAAGCTGTCGGGCGGTCATTTTGTAGGTGTCAAGATAATCCGTAGTGTCAATGAAAACCTCGTCAATTGAATAAACGTGAATGTCCTCGGGGGCGATGTAGCGGAGGTATATCTTGTAGATTTTGGTGCTGATGTCTATATATCGTGCCATCTGAGGAGGGGCGGCGATGAAATCAAGCTCCAGTGACGGGTCATTTTCAAGCTCTTTCGCAGATGATGACTTTCCCGAAAAAGTCCTGTCTGGAGCTTTGCAGCGCCTTTCGGAATTTATCTGCGCCACCGCCTGAATCACCTCGAAAAGCCTGGCACGTCCCGATATACCGTACTTTTTCAGAGCGGGTGACACCGCAAGGCATATGGTTTTCTCCGTCCTGCTCACGTCCGCCACCACGAGGTTTGCGTCCATAGGGTCAAGCCCCCGCTCTGCGCACTCCACAGAGGCATAAAATGATTTGAGGTCGATCGCGATATATGTGCGTTCTGCCATCTGCGGTCAGTCCTTTCCGAAACATTCTTTTCAAACAGATTATATGCTGTCTCTTATACACATCTCCGAGCCCACGAGACGCTACGCTATC
>CAMBJF010000229.1 GCA_945867875.1 uncultured Ruminococcus sp.
ACACACTGCATATCGTCGGCAGCGTCAGATGTGTATAAGAGACAGGTCGGGGACAAAGCAGATGTCCTGACTGTCGGGCTTTCGGGAGTTTATAAGCCCACGCTCCTCGGCGTACTGCCTTATGGCGGGTTTGTCCGTGCCATAGAGGGGGAAAAGGGTGTGGGCAAGCTGCTCCTGCGTCAGGGTGTAGAGCACATAGGTCTGATCCTTGCGCCTGTCCGCAGGGCGTTTTAAGAGATATCTGCCGTTTTCAAGGGCAATGTCAGCGTAATGCCCCGTGGCGATGTAGTCAAATTCAAGGAGCATTGCCCGCCTGAGCATAAGGTCGAATTTAAGATGACTGTTGCACTCAATGCAGGGATTGGGGGTCTCGCCCTTTATATAGCTGTCGGCAAATGGCTTCATTACGTGCTTGCCGAACTCATCTGTGAAATTTAGTGTGATGTGGTCAATGCCCAGCTTCCTGCACACGCTCCTTGCGTCATCAACGTCGGCAAGTGAGCAGCAGCCGCCCTCGCCGTAGCCCTCTCCGAGAACGGAATTATCGTACATTTTTAAGGTACAGCCGCAGACCTCATAGCCTTTGTCACATAAAAGTGCGGCGGCGGCAGAGCTGTCAACGCCTCCGCTCATTCCC
The DNA here is from genome assembly GCA_945867875.1 of uncultured Ruminococcus sp. Classification (GTDB taxonomy): domain Bacteria; phylum Bacillota; class Clostridia; order Oscillospirales; family Ruminococcaceae; genus Huintestinicola. The sequence continues at coordinate 638 of CAMBJF010000229.1, forward strand.
ACGAGGACTCTTTTCTTAGCCATTATCTGTCCTCCTTTTCAAAAATATGCACAAGTCTCGTGAGAGCCATTCCTCCCACGGATTCGATGAATGTGGAAAATGCCAGAACATCGAGCCAGAATGTGAATACTCCTGCTCCCGTGTATTTTATCATTGTGGCGAAAATGGTCACAAATGAAAAGATGCCGCCGAACTGAATGCAGCATACTCTGTCATATGAGCGGTCTTTCATAAGCAGCCGCCTTGTGAGAAGATTTATCACCAGTGCAGCTCCCGCACCGCCAACTATCGCTGTCAGCTTCTTTGCGGGGTCATTTGAAAACATAAGAATGGTGTTGAATTTCACTCCCACAAGGTAGTACAAAAGGAAAAAGACAAGTGCGGGAATAACGTCCCTGAGATAGAAAATTATCACGCCGAATTTTAAAAATTTAAGAGGAGTGTCCGAGTAAACGGCGGTGTGGCTCTCGGTAACGTTTCTTTTGAGAATGACCTGCTTTTCGCCGTCAAATTCCTTTTTGCTGTATGTCAGGGTGACAGAGCCGTCCTCTTCGTACTGCCTGCTGCCCTTGGAGTAGTCTTTCAGCACGAGATCGAGCAGCTTTTCCGCTTCATTAAAGCGCTCGTGGCGGGGAAGATATGATATCACATAGCCGTAGCTCAGCATTTATATCAGCTCCTTAAAACTTTCTATGCGGCGGTGGACGCAGCCTTTCAGTGCTTCAAAATCACCGAAATGACCGCTGTTTGTGCCGATAGTGTAAAATCCGCTGTCAAAGGCAGTTTTTGCGGCATGGGGTGAATCCTCGATAACGGCGGTTTCGGCAGGAGATGTGCCCATTTTTTCGGCGCACATATAAAATATCTTCGGGTCATCTTTTGATGAGCCTGCTTCGTCGGAGGTTATGATGAATTCGAGGCTGTTGAGAATGCCGTTGTGCCGTAAAACACCCTCAGCAAGCTCACGTGAATTTGACGTTGCAGCGCACATTTTTATGCCTCGCTTTTTCAAAGCTTCGATAAGCTCCTTTGCGCAGGGCATAAGCTTTACCTCGAAAAAATACTTCTCCCGAACGATGTCTGTTATCTCCTCGGCAACGCTTTCAAGGCTGTCAGGAATATTATAAAGCTGTCTCAGATATTCGGCGGCACTCATAAAATGCATTGTTTTCATTGCCGCCGAAACGGAGCTGTCATATTCATATCCACGGCGGGCGAGAAATATCCTGTCCGCCTCCGCCCATACGTCAAGACTGTCCGCAAGAGTTCCGTCAATGTCAAAAATGACCGCTTTGATATTGTTCATAGGTCAATCCTCGACAGAATACGCGAGATTTTCCCACAGAAGTGAAACGCCGATGTCCGTTTCCTCGGGGAGAAGCGCCATTGCTATGAAAAGCTCATCGCCTGTGGACTTGTCTTTCAATGTGGCATATTCGCCCTCTATCTTTATCACGGTGTAGTGCTTTGTCTCCATTTTTATCCCTCATCTTCCTCGCTGAGCGTCAGCCATTCGTCGGAATAATCCGAGGACTGCTGCTTGAGCTGCTCGTATTCGGCACATTTTTCATTCATAAGTACATAGTCCGCCGCAGCCTCGGGGGAGGTCATTTCCTCCTGCACAGCTGCCATTTTCACTTCAAGCTCGCTTATGAGCTTTTCAAGCTCCCTGATGCGGCTCCTGCGCTTTGCATCCTTTGCCCTCTGCTCCTTGGAGCGGTATGCGGCGGCGTTTTTCTTTTCAGCCTCTTCCTTGGCTTTCTGCTGCTTTATCTCAGCCTGAGCCTCCTGCTCCGCCTGCACCTTTGCACGCTTTGCGGCGAGGTATTCTTCAAAGCCGCTGTTATATTCGCAGAGCTGTCCCGGAGTTATCTCAAATATCCTGTCGCATACACGGCTGAGAAGATATCTGTCGTGGGACACAAGTATCACAGTGCCCTCGAATTTCGCAAGAGCATCTTCCAAAACTTCCTTTGCGTCAATGTCAAGGTGGTTCGTAGGCTCATCAAGAATGAGCACATTTCCACGCTCCAGCATCATAATTGCAAAGCACAGCTTGGCTCTTTCGCCGCCGCTTATAACGCCAACCTGCTTGAACACATTTTCCCCCGTGAATTTCACAAGACCCAGCAGGCTTCTCACCTGTTCATCGGTCATACCACGGCGGCGGTCGTGAATTTCATCAATGACCGTCTTGTTAAAATCAAGCTGGGAATTTTCCTGATCGAAGTAGGATATTTTTACATTTTTGTTCCACTCAACAGAACCCTTTGGTGTGCGGATATCCTTGCGGATAATTTTAAGCAGTGTTGATTTTCCGATGCCGTTTGGGCCCACAATGCCTATCTTGTCCCCACGGCGGACGTTGAAGGAGATGTTTTCCGCAAGCACCTTGTCACCAGCCGCAACGGTGATTCCCTTTACCGCAAGGACATCGAGAGGCGGCTCGTAGTCATATTCAAAGCGTATCTTCGCCTTTTTCTCATATGTCACGGGCTTTTCGAGAATTTCCATAGCTTCAAGCTTTTTGACCCTGCTCTTCGCCATTGCGGAGGTGGTTGCACGGACGATGTTTCTGTCAACAAAATCCTGAAGCTTTGCTATCTCAGCCTGCTGTGCCTCGTATTCTTTCATTCTCCGCTCGACATCGGCGGCTTTCAGCTCGGTGAATTTGGTGTAATTGCCCTTCCACCTGCGGAGCTTTGTACGCTCAATCTCGCATATCGATGTGCAGAGCTTGTCAAGGAAATATCGGTCATGGGACACGATAAGGAGTGCGCCCTTGTAGTCGGAAAGATAGTCCTCCAGCCACATTATGGTGTCAAAATCAAGGTGGTTCGTTGGCTCATCGAGAATGAGCAGGCGGGGATTTTCAAGGAGGAGCTTCGCCATTGCAAGACGGGTCTTTTCGCCGCCGCTGAGGGTGGCTATGACCTGCTCGTAGGTCTCAGGGCCAAAGCCCATACCGTTCAGGACTGTTTTTATCTTCACATTTATGAGATAGCCCTCGTTTGACTCAAAGTAAGCAGTCTTGCGGGCGTATTCTGCGGTTATTTCGTTAAAATGCTTCTCGTTCCGGTGCACCTCGGGGCGGGACATCTCTTCTTCAAGGCGTCTCAGCTCGTCCTGAACGGACAAAAGCTCGGAAAATACCGACTGCATTTCTTCCATTACCTTAGAGGAGCGGTCAAGACCAGAGTTCTGCTCCAGAAAGCCTACCGATGAACCTCTTGTCACCGCAAGATGGGGGACCTGTCTCTTATACACATCTGACGCTGCCGACGATATGCAGTGTG
>CAMBJF010000230.1 GCA_945867875.1 uncultured Ruminococcus sp.
AACAAAATTATGCTCGAAAATCCGCACACATTTCTTATGAAGACAGGTTCTTATTTTGCGGCTCTCGATTTGTGCAGCTTATAGGCAAGGGCGGAGACTATGGTGATAAACACCTCCGCTCCTGCGCAGATGAGAAATTCGGGTGAGAGGGGCTCTGTAATTGCAGAGCCCATTATTGTTGTAAGGATAAATCCGGGGGCTGTGCCGAGGAATGAGCCGAGGAGAAATTTTTTGTAGTCGAATCTCAGGCTGCCCATTGCAAGGCTAACGATATCATAGGGCAGACAGCTTATTATCCGGAGGAAAAATGCTCCCGAAAGCTGCCTGTCACGGCTGTATTCCTTTATCATCTCGATTTTTTTGTATTTGAGTGCAAGCCTGTCCACTGCCTCGCTCTCAACGTATCTTCCAAGCAGATATGGCACTGTCGCCATTATAACGATGCCGAAAAGATTCAGCGGTATGGCGATGTACACGGGGAATATCGCTCCTGCTGCCGCCGCTATGAGCATCATGGGGAAAAAGTAGGACATTGATTTCAGGGCGTACATCAGCAGTATCACGACTGCCGCCGCAATAGGCTCGGCGGGGGTGTATTCAAGTATCTGCTCCAATGTCATATGGCGGAAAACGGTTATGTACAGCACCGCCATTATCCCTATCATCAGCAGGGGAGAGAGTTGTGCGGCTCGCTTTAATACAATTTTTATTGCTTTTGTTTTCATATATCTCAGTTCTTTCGTGTGTCAGATATTAATGGTTAGCTTATGCTGATTATATTATAGCACCAAAGAAAAATTTTTCAATAGCAGACAGGTGTTATAATTGTGTTAAAAAGATGAAAGTCAAAAAATTCCTTGTAATTTGGGGAATGACGTGTTATAATGATAACAGCTGTTTTGACAGGTATGCCCAAACAGCGCAAAGGAGGCATTATATTGTTTGATTATACAGGCTGCGAATGTAAGTCCTGCGGAAAAAAATTTACCTCGGAGGACGATATCGTCGTATGCCCCGAGTGCGGCACACCCTACCACCGTGAATGCTGGAAAAAAGAGGGAAAGTGCATAAATACAGAGCTTCACGAGTCTCATCAGAGCTGGAAGGAAGCGAACACCGCTCAGTCGGACGCACCCGTATGCAAAAAATGCGGCAACCGTCTGAGGGAGGACCAGCTTTTCTGCGATAAATGCGGCGTTCCCACCGACTTTTTCTTTTCTCAGGGAACGGACAGACCTGCGGGCGATGCGGAGCAGAATGAGAATGAAAAAAAGGCTGACAGCGACCCTGTTACCGAGGGCTTTGACCCGTTTATCATAAATTATTCCGACCCTCTCTGCGGCTTTGATCCTGACGAGAAGTACAGCGATGATGTCACTGTAAGGGATATGGGCGATTTTATCGGCTCCAACACCCGTTATTATCTCCCGAAATTTAGGAATATGAAGCATCTGGGGCTAAAGCTCAGTCTGAATTTCCCTGCGATGCTTTTCCCCGAGCTTTACTTTGCATACCGCAAAATGCCCCTGACGGCGGTGCTTGTGCTGATATTCAGGACTATCATAGGTCTGCCCTCAACGGCGATTGCTCTTCAGGCGGCTTTTTCTGAGGATATGTACAAAAATATGATAATTGCGATGTATCCGAGCCTTTCTGGATCGATCGACAAGCTCCTGAGCCTTAATCTCACATCGGGCTCATTCCTGACCCTCTACAATTTCACGAACATTCTCCAGTTCATACTGGTTTTCGCTTTTGCGGGATTTTCCAATTATATGTATTACCGCCACTGCCTTTCCAAAGCGGCGGAGATAAAAAAGCAGGCGGCATCGGACGGGAATGTTTCATATGCGCTGAGACAGGGCGGCGGAGTTTCTGCGGCACTTCTCATAGCTTTCATTGTCATTGAGATAGGGGCACAGTTTCTGTCATATGCGGCTGTAATGCTGCTCTCATAACGGCTTGACAATAAATGGCACATATGGTATTATTATGAATATAAACTGAAAGGAACGGTAATTTAAAATGGTTATTATCGAAATGGAAAACGGCAAGCAGATCAAGATCGAGCTTTATCCCGACAAGGCTCCCATCACTGTGGAGAATTTCGAGAAGCTCGTAAATCAGGGCTTTTATGACGGACTTATATTCCACAGAGTCATCGAGGGCTTTATGATCCAGGGCGGCTGCCCCGACGGCACAGGAATGGGCGGTCCCGGCTGGCACATCAAGGGCGAGTTCGCTTCCAACGGCGTTCAGAACGACCTCAAGCACACCAGAGGCGTTATCTCAATGGCTCGTTCTATGATGAAGGACAGTGCAGGCTCCCAGTTCTTCATTATGCATCAGGACGCTCCTCACCTTGACGGTGAATATGCTGCATTTGGCAAGGTAGTTGAGGGTATGGACGTTGTTGACGAGATCGCCTCCTGCGAGACCGATTACGGCGACAGACCTGTTAAGGAGCAGAAGATGAAGAAAGTCTACATCGTTGACTAATTACCATAGCATAAAAAATCACCGCCGTCCGATGGATTTCGGGCGGCGGTTTTGCGTTATCATATCATATAAGAAGAAGCTGGTCTTCCTTTGCGATTCGCTTGATGCGGTAAATTTTGCGCTTTTTATCCTTTTTGAACCTGTTCTTATCCTCTTCAATTGCAGTTCCGCCGAGAGATATTGCAGCCTGGGGAGCGGAGGACGATGCTGTCATACCTGCGCCGCTGCTGATATTTTCGGCTGTTGCGGTTTCATCGGTGTCCTTGTAGGCAACAAGGGCGAAAATGGAGAAATGATCGGTGTTGAAGGAGATAGTGTCCTTATAAACTGTGCCGTCAAGAATGGCGATAGAGCCGTCATCTTCAAGGCGGATAACTTTAAGATCAGCGTAATGGTCCTGCATATCCTCAGGTACGGGCAGGGTTATGTCTGCGGAGTAGCCGTCGGAGAGCTGGAGAAGATATTTTCCCTCGGTGGTGTAAACTGAAACGTCAACGGGCTGAATGTTCAGTCCCTCAACAGGGATTCCATAGCTTTCAAAGGCTGTGATGACCTGTTCCAGATATTTGGGGGACTGTCTGAAATCAGCGGTTATGTCCTTTCTGAGGGTGCGGACGTTCAGAGTGATGTCGTAATCCCTGTTATCCTCCGCAAGACCTGCCTTGGTCACTCTGTCAGCAATTTCCTCAGGAGTGGCTGCGGTCTTTTCCTTAGTTGGGAGCTTTGTCCAGGGCTGGGGAAGCTCTTTTGCCTCCTCCTGCTGTGGGACATCGGTCTCATCTGCAAAAACCGATACTGCGGAAAAGGGGACTGTCATAAATGCAAATGCTGCGGAGAGAAATACGGAAGCTATTCTCTTTCCCAGAGGGCGGAAAGGCGCTGTTACGGCAGCTTTCAGCTTTTCGCCTGCTTCAAGTATCTTCACACGTACAAATTCGGCTGAATATATTACCGATACAGCCGCAAGGCAGGGATATTTCGCCCAACTGTGCTTCTGTGCAAATTCAACCGCCGCCTGAGCACGCATATTTGCTTTATCCGATGAGATAGGCATATTTCTGACAGATCCTTTCAAAGAACTTTGTTCATCATATCTTTTCACACATATATATTAATAATTATACCTGATTTTTGTCTGTTTGTCAAGGGCTTTGAGACATAAAAAGAGCACCTTTTTGGGGGTGCTCTTTATTGTTTTATATCTTTTTATATTTCCGTTTTGCTGTCATCTTTTCTTATCAGTTTGCAAGGAGACCTGCAAGACCCTGATTTACCTTTGTCTGATCCCAGTCCTTGGGAACGAGCATATAAACAACGCCGCCGTTGTACTGAGGAGTGAGTATCACATCATCAGAAGCCTCTGTCTCTTATACACATCTCCGAGCCCACGAGACGCTACGCTATCGCGTA
>CAMBJF010000231.1 GCA_945867875.1 uncultured Ruminococcus sp.
GGTTTGGACAGATGAATAATCAAACCTTTTTTGTCAAAAATATTGCAGAGAGGATCGATATGATGAAGAAAATTTTTAATTCTGTACAGTGGGCTTTTCTTCTGCCGTGGGTCGGCTGCATTTTTGCGGGCGGCATCAATACGGCGGCATATGAAGAGTCCCTCCCCGTTCCCGATGTTGCTACCGATTTCAAAACATATATGGATTACAGGACCATAACCGACACGGATTCGGTGCAGTACGCTTTGCAGCAGGAGGCATACACCGACAGCCTTGGGATACGCCGCATTGACGGAGATGTCTGCGTGGCGCTTGGCACTGCATATGCTGAGGGCTGCGGGGAACGCTTTGAGATAACCCTTGATTCGGGAAACACATTCACCGCCATTGTGGGCGACATCAAGGCAGACTGCCACACTGACCCATCAAACCGCTATGTTGAGCTGTGGGAGGGTCACGGGGATATGGTCGAGTTTATCGTTGAGACCGAAAAGCTTGATGACACGGTGCGGATAATGGGCAGCGTGGGCGAATATGAAAAATACAGCGGCTCGGTTACTGCTATCGTGCCGATAGAATAATGAAAAACGCAGACAGGCTGTAAATAGCTTGTCTGCGTAATTTTTTATTCTGAAAGAAATTCTTTTATCTGTCGGCTTATTGCTTCATATTCATAATCGTGAACGTAATGAGGACAATCAAGCTCAACATATTTTCCGCTGCTGTTTTTTGCAATATATTCCTTCGCTATCCTGCGCCAGGTATCCTTATCAAAACCTGTGCCGCCCGAACCGTCGGAAATGAAAAGGAGCATAGGTATCTGCGGAACATCAAAGCCTGCAACAAGCTTTGCATTTTCTTTTACATATCTGCACTCATTTATCATTGACGAAGTAGCTGTCCGACTGTAAAAAAGAGTTCTGTAAATATTCTTTTCATCTTCTGTCAAAGTGCCGTATTTTATGGCATCACTTTCGGCAAGCTGAGGCATCAGCCGTGTTATGCCAATCGCCGCCGCAGCCTGTCCAAGTCTCATCACAGGCATATTTATCTTCATATGCTCGTAATACTCGGGAACAGCCATATCAAGACCAATCACAGCAATGACCTCATCGGGATATTTCTCAGCCCAGTACAAAGCTTCCAACCCTGACATCGAATGGGAACAAAGTACATACGGTGCATTTTCTCCCGCTTCCCGCAAAGCCTTTCGTGTGTCTTCAAGAACAGTATCAATGTCTCTGATTTTGTCAGACACATCGCTGAAGCCATACCCGAATTTTTCGACGGTAACAACTCTGTATTTATCGCTCAGAAGTGAATACAGAGACCTGAAATCAAGTATGGGCGAGCAGGTACCGCTGCCCGACATAAACACAAGAGTTTTTTCACCGCTGCCCTCGGCATAAACGCTCATTTTCTCACCGTCAACATCGACAAGCTCACCAAGGGGCGTTCGGAGCTCCGCTTCACGGCTCAAAAGGATTTTATGACATATAAACACAACCATAAGGAAAAGAATTATTGCAACGGCTATGATGCCTAAAATAATAAGCGCCTTTCTCTTTTTCTTTACTGCCATTGCCCCCACCTTTTCATTCAAGCGTTTCGAACGTTATATTCTCGATCGTTACCACCGTATCTCCTGACCTGCAAATATTTTCCACAACGTCAACGCCGTCGATGACCTGGGCAAAAACTGCATATACACGGGAGTAGTTCGGTATCCCGCCGATGTCCGCAAAGGCTTTGCTTACCTCTTTCAGCTCGCTTTCATCGCTTCGGAGATACTCCTTGTCGCTCTCTGACAGCCCTGCATCATTTACAAAAACAATGTCGCCCTTTTCGGTCATACATACAGCGCCCTTGAACGGCCACAGGTTTATGCTCAGTTCGGGGGTGTATGGCTCTTCGGAAGGGGAATCGAGGGTAAAAACACTTTTGAGGTCATAAAGCCCCGCCGTCATTCCGTCATATACGCCGCTCTCCGCCTCGCTCTTGAACCTTTTTACTGCTTCGGGTGCTTCGTTGGGGTAAAGCACAAGGGTGATGTCCCCTGCCGTGGTGGATATGACTGCCGTCTCCGCTCCCTCAGCGGGAGCTTCAAGCTGGATAAGCTCCATTCCGCTGTAATCTGCCGATGTATCGGCGGCAGGCATATCCTGCTCCTCGGAATACTTCGTATAGCTTTTCACAACGCTTGTAACCATTACTGCGCCAAGAATGAATATAACAAGGAGGAAAACTGTGGATTTACGGACACGGATAGTTTTTGTCTGCATTATCTCACTGCCTTACTTTTTGGTTATCTTTGTACCCTGTCTTGTTTCTTCGATGACATAGCCAAGCTCTGCGATCTTGTCTCTGAGTTCATCGGCAAGAGCGAAATTCTTAGCCTTGCGGGCTTCCTTTCTCTGCTCTGCAAGTGCCTTTATTTCCTCAGGGATATCGTCCTCGGAAGCTGTGTTCTTCTCCTCAGCTTTCTTTGCGTGACCGATGAGGTCAAGAGAGAGCACCTTGTCAAACTCGGTGATAAGGGCAAGCTTTGTTGATGCATTTGTATCTGCCTTGATGACATCATAAAGTGCAGTCACTGCAAGGGAGGTGTTAAGGTCATTGTCAAGAGCTGCCTTGAAGCCGTTCATAAGCTCATCATAGGCTGCCTTGTCGATATCTGCGGCAGGCTCAGAAAGAAGTCTTGCTATTCTTGCGATAAGCTTTGCATATGCTCCTGCGGCATTGTCAAGATTTTCATAGGAGAACACAAGTGACTTGCGGTAGTGGGACTGGAGGCAGAAAAATCTGTAAACGATAGGGTCATAGCCCTTTTCTTTGAGGAGCGACACGGTAAGGAACTCACCTTTGGACTTGCTCATTTTGCCACTGCTTGTGTTAAGGTGATGAACGTGGAACCAGTAGTTGCACCACTTGTGACCGAGATATGCTTCGCTCTGTGCGATCTCGTTTGTGTGGTGAGGGAATGCATTGTCGATTCCGCCGCAGTGGAGGTCAAGATATTCTCCCAGATGCTTCATACTGATGCAGGAGCACTCGATATGCCAGCCGGGATAGCCTACTCCCCATGGGCTGTCCCATTTAAGCTCCTGATCGTCAAATTTTGATTTTGTAAACCAGAGAACGAAGTCCGCCTTGTTTTTCTTGTTGCCGTCCTCGTCAACGCCCTCACGGACTGCCACTGCAAGGTCATCTTCGGAGAAATCACCGAAAACGTAGTATTCTTTCAGCTTGGAGGTGTCAAAATAAATATTGCCACCTGCTTCATATGCATAGCCCTTTTCGATAAGGGAAGAAATGACCTTGATGAAATCGTCGATACAGTGGGTAGCAGGCTCGACTACATCGGGAGTTTTGATATTAAGCTCTACGCAGTCGGCAAAGAATGCCTTTGTGTAGAAATCCGCAATTTCCATAACGGTCTTGTGCTCTCTCTTTGCGCCTTTGAGCATCTTGTCATCGCCTGTGTCGCCGTCGCTTGTGAGATGTCCCACATCGGTGATGTTCATAACACGCTTTACGTCATAGCCCGAAAATCTGAGATACTTTTCAAGAACATCTTCCATAATATAGCTTCTCAGATTACCGATATGAGCATAATGATAAACTGTAGGGCCGCAGGTGTACATCGACACCTTGCCGGGAACGATAGACTTAAAATCTTCCTTTTCGTGGGAAAGAGAGTTATAAAGCTTCATAATATTTCTCCTTGAATTTTTATATTACTTGTTTTTTTCTGCTTCTTCCTCAAAGCACACGTCGGTTTTGTCCGCATCAGGTACATTCACGCCGAGCTGATTTTCAACTCTGCTGAGGCGGACTGACATCTTGCACAGTTCCTGTGCAACGGGGTCGGGGATATGC
>CAMBJF010000232.1 GCA_945867875.1 uncultured Ruminococcus sp.
ATTCTTTCTCATCGGTATCACCGACAGCTTTATTATATTACCACACTTTTTCTCTTCTGTCAATACTTTTTCGACAGATTTTTTAGGTTTGGCAGTTTTATATAACCAACGCCTATAAATATTCAACATCTATGTACATTATTATACCATAAATTACACCATTTTATACTTTTCATTTCTATTCGCCCCAAATATATACTATAATAAAAATCACCCGCTTCCTAAAAAATCCGAAAGCGGGCACATTATACCTTATTTTTTTCCGTCATTTTCCCTTATCTCTACCCTGCGTATCTTTCCGCTGATAGTCTTGGGGAGCTCATCTACAAATTCAATAATTCTCGGATACTTGTAAGGAGCCGTGTTCTCCTTAACGTAATTCTGTATCTCCTTCACAAGCGCAGCGTCACCCTTGCCCTTGTATTCACTCGTAAGCACAATAGTAGCCTTGACCACCTGACCTCTGATAGGGTCAGGAGCTGCCGTTATAGCCGCCTCCAGCACCGCAGGGTGCTCCATAAGTATAGACTCTATCTCAAAAGGACCTATTCTGTAGCCCGATGACTTGATAACATCGTCAATACGTCCCACATACCAGAAATATCCGTCACTGTCTCTGTAAGCCGTGTCTCCCGTGTGGTAAAGTCCGTATGCAAATGCCTTCTCATTGGCAGCAGGATTATTATAGTACCCCTTGAACAGACCGTTGTTCACGCCCTCTTTGAGCCTTACGCATATCTCGCCCGTTGTGCCGTCAGGAACTTCATTGCCCTCGGTGTCCGCAATAACAACGTCAAACAAAGGCATAGCCTTGCCCATAGAGCCAGAACGTGACACAGATTTGTAGGGGTTGCCGATAAGCAGAGTGGTCTCGGTCTGACCGAAGCCCTCCATAAGGCAAAGTCCCGTCATTTCCTTGAACCTGTCATAAACCTCCGCATTGAGCGCCTCGCCCGCAGTGGTGGCATATTCGAGAGAAGAAAGGTCATAGCCCCCCATACCCTCCTTAATAAAGAATCTGTACATCGTAGGAGGACAGCAAAGGCTCGTCACCTTGTATTTTTCAATAATATGAAGCACATCGCCCGGCACGAACCTCGTGAAATCATAAGTCATAACCGTTGCAGCAAGCGCCATCTGACCGTAAATTTTGCCCCAGAAGAACTTGCCCCAGCCGCTCTCCGAAATAGTCAGATGCAGGCTGTCCTTGTTAAGATGATGCCAGTATTTTGCTGTGGGGATATGAGAAACACTGTATCTGTGAGAATGAATGACCATTTTGGGATAACCCGTAGTACCCGAAGAGAAGAACATCAGGCAGTCATCATCAACATTTGTGGCAATCCTGACAAGCTTGTCCGAATAGCTTTCAAGCTTGTCATCAAAGGATATCCAGCCCTCACGCCGACCCTTGACGATAAGCTTCAGCTTAAGGGGGCATTCAGTGCAGGCAGCCTCGATATTTTCGCATACATCACCGTCACCCGTGGCAATGATATGGTCAATATCGCCCTCTTTGAAACGGTAAACATAGTCCTTTTTCTTAAGCTGATTAGTGGCAGGAATAAGAATAGCGCCTATCTTTTCAAGAGCAAAAGTAACTATCCACATCTGCCAGTGGCGCTTAAGAACGGTCATAACTCTCTCGCCTTTTTTAACGCCAAGGTCAAGGAGCATATTCGCCGCACGGTTTGAAAGCAGAGATAACTCGCCATAGCTGAAAATTCTCTCCCTGCCTTCATCGTCACACCAGATCATAGCCCTCCTGTCAGGCTCAATCTCGGCGATCTTGTCGATAATATCGTAAGCGTAGCTGAAATTTTCGGGGAGCTTCAAATCAAATTTGTTGATGACGCCGTTTTCGTCAAAGCCTTCCTCGATGTACTGCATATGGATATCCTGTACGTTCATAAGCGAACCTCCGTCAGACACCTCGTGATACCCGTTTAAAAGCCACGGTATATATGAGATAAAATCATTTTATTTTACAGCAGCATTAAAAATATCTATAGGTGAATTTGCAATATAAGTTGCCTTGTTGTCCGTAAGCTCCTGAAGTGTGCGGAATCCCCATACACAGCCGATGCAGTCGCAGCCCGCATTGTGAGCCGTCTGCATATCAACGGAGGAATCCCCCGCAAAAAGCACGTCCTTGGGAGAAACACCAAGCTTTTCCATAATGTGAAGAGCTATCTGCGGGTCGGGCTTTTTCTCAAAGCCCTCCTTTTTTCCCGAAACATAGGAAAAAGTGTCCCCGAACATACCTGTCACAATAGTCTGAGTGAAATTATCGGGCTTGTTTGAAGCCACCGCAATGAGTATCCCCTCAGCCTTTAACTTGTCAAGAAGCTCTGTTATGCCGTCATAAGGACGGGTGCATACGTTATAGTTTCTGCCGTAAATTTCGTCAAAAACAGCTTTGACCCTTGCAATGTTCTCCTCGCTCCTCTCGCTTTCGGGAAGAGCACGGCGGATAAGCATCGGAACGCCGTCACCCACAAAATAGCGGAAGCTGTCCATAGGGTGAGTGGGATAACCGAACTTTTCAAGAGCACTGTTGCAGGCATTGCCCAAGTCCTCAAGAGAGTTTACCAGCGTGCCGTCAAGGTCAAAAATAACAAGCTTATACATAAAATTCCTTTCCGGATATTTCCTGTCGCAACTATTATATTACCACATTACGAGAGTGATTTTCAGCCTTTTTTGTGAACTGTTTAAGAATTTTGATGAATGTTCCTGCGTTATTCTGCAAACGTCAACATCAATCTTCAAGCTTCGACGCAAGAAGCGTTGAATACTTTGCTCTGAACTCATCAAATGTATCATTATCCAGCGCATCTCTTATCTTTTCCATAAGAGTGTTGTAGAAATAAAGATTGTGAGCCACCGCAAGTCTGCCCGCAAGCTGCTCGTCCGCCTTGAACAGATGACGGATATACGCACGGGTGAAATTGCGGCAGGTGGGGCAGTCGCACTCAGGGTCAAGAGGACGTGCGTCTGTCTCATAGCACTTGTTCGTAGCGTGCATAATGCCGTTCCAAGTAAATATAGTAGCGTGGCGTGCGTTTCTGCTTGGCATAACGCAGTCAAAAAGGTCAATGCCTCTTGCAACGCCCTCGATAATGTTTGAGGGGGTTCCCACGCCCATAAGATACCTTATTTTATTTGCAGGCATAACAGGAACGACCGAGTCAAGGATACGGTACATCTCCTCCGTAGGCTCGCCCACAGCCAGACCGCCCACAGCATAGCCGTCCATATCAAGCTTTGCTATCTCTTCCATATGCTTTATTCTCAGATCCTCAAAAACAGAACCCTGATTTATACCAAAAAGGAGCTGATGCTTATTAATGGTATCAGGCAGAGAATTGAGCCTCTCCATTTCCGCCTTGCATCTAACAAGCCAGCGGACAGTTCTGTCGCAGGAATTTTTCGTGTAGCTGTATGCTTTCTGAATTATTTTTTTCTTAGTTTCCTCATCCATATCGGGAGTTATCTGCGCCATATGGTTGTCAACGCACTCGTCAAACGCCATAGCAATGGTAGAGCCGAGGCTTGACTGTATCTGCATAGACTCCTCGGGACCCATAAAAATTTTCCGACCGTCAACGTGGGAATTGAAATAAACGCCCTCCTCCTTTATCTTGCGGAGCTTTGCAAGGGAGAAAACCTGAAATCCGCCGCTGTCCGTAAGGATAGGCTTGTCCCAATTCATAAACTTGTGCAGACCGCCCATTTCCCTTACGATCTTGTCGCCGGGACGTACGTGGAGATGATAAGTGTTGCACCTGTCTCTTATACACATCTCCGAGCCAACGAGACGCTACGCTATCTCGTA
>CAMBJF010000233.1 GCA_945867875.1 uncultured Ruminococcus sp.
ATTTTAATATATGAGATATTTAATGAACAAATTCCCGTACATTTGCATATAAAACTCTGTTGAAAGTTGTACAGGTGGCATAAAATTAGTGAAAATCAACAAATCAAAACGGAGATTTATCAGTTCTGTATATCAAAAGGCAGAAAATTCCCCGAAAACGGAAAATTATCATATTTTTCTGTTGACTAAGGCGGGAATGCAATGTATAATTTAATTATAGCTTAAAGCAAGTTATGGTTATTTTTTATTAAATTCAGAAATAGCTACTTAACGGATAGGAGAGAGTGTTATGTTTGTTAAAGATGTAATGGTTCAGAATCAGGTTGGCTTACACGCACGTCCCGCAACTTTTTTCATTCAGAAGGCTAATGAATTCAAGTCCTCTATCTGGATCGAAAAGGAAGAGAGAAGAGTAAATGCCAAGAGCCTTCTCGGTATTCTCTCACTCGGTATCGTTGGCGGCACTCAGATCAGAATTATTGCTGACGGTGCTGACGAGCAGGAAGCTGTTACCGCACTTATCGAGCTCGTTGACAGCGGCTTTGCTGAGGAGTCCAGATAAGCATATTTTCATTTTTAAATGTCAGGGAGTATGTTCTGTTGAATATGCTCCCTTTGTTTTTTTGAAAAAAATTGTGGTATTTGACTAATGTTCATAAAAACTTAACACAAAAACACGGATAATGTGATAAGATTAATCTATATAGGAAGCGGTCAATGGTGATCTGTGCCGTTAAAACGCAGTGTTTTCGGCAGATCATCGGTCATCGGGACTTTTCCCGCAGCAGACCGCAGATCGGCACACCGATCCCGCAGCTTCAGCGGAGAAAATGAAAGGAAGACTGCAAATGTCAAACAGACTGTTTCAAGGACTCATACATCAGATGAGAGATACAATGGACTGCGTTATCGGCGTAGTTGACTCCACAGCCACCATTATCGCCTGCAGCGAGCTTACCAAAATCGGTACTACAAACGAATTTGTTTCTCTTGACCTCAGCGATTCCCACGATATTTTTGTAAGGGACGGCTATACCTACAAGCCTTTCGGCTCCCACATCAAGCCCGACTATGCGGTTTTTGTTGAGGGCTCTGACGAGAATGCTGCCAAGTATGCCAATATTATGGCTATCACTCTTTCAAGCATCAAGCAGTATTACGACGAAAAATATGACCGCAACAACTTCATCAAGAATGTTGTTCTCGATAATGTTCTCCCCGGAGATATCGTTGTCAAGGCGAGAGAGCTTCACTTCAATGCGGACGTGAGCAGGGTGGTTTTCCTTATCAGGATCATTTCCTCAAACGATGTTTCCGCTTATGATGTTATCCAGAACCTTTTCCCCGACAAAACCAAGGACTTCGTTTTCAACATCACTGAAAGCGACATTGTGCTTGTCAAGGAGATAAAGAGCAACGTTGAGTCCAAGGACCTCGAAAAGCTTGCACGCTCCATTTCCGACACCCTTTCGGGCGAGTTCTACACCCGTGTTAATGTTGGTATCGGTACTGCCGTTGTTGGCGTTAAGGACCTTGCACGTTCCTTTAAGGAGGCTCAGATAGCTCTTGAAGTCGGCAAGGTGTTCGATACTGACAAGGTGATTGTTTCCTACGATAACCTCGGTATCGCAAGACTTATCTACCACCTTCCCACAACTCTCTGCGAGACATTCCTCCAGGAGGTCTTCAAGAAGGGTTCTATCGAGTCCCTCGACCACGAAACTCTCTTTACCATTCAGAAGTTCTTTGAGAACAACCTGAACGTTTCCGAGACTTCAAGAAAGCTCTTCGTTCACAGAAATACTCTGGTTTACAGACTTGAAAAGATAAAGAAGCTCACAGGTCTTGACCTCAGAGAATTTGACCACGCTATCATCTTCAAGATCGCTCTTATGGTCAAGAAGTATCTTTCCGCTAATCCCACTAAGTTCTGATTTGGAAAAAGCAAGCGGACATATAAACAAATATAAACTTAAAATTCAATAGCTTTTAAGGGGGCAGTCGGGGATCTCTACTGCCCTTTTATCTGCTTTTATATATACTCAGGCGGTGAATTTAATTTGATCGAACTAAGAAATGTATCGGTGACATACAAAAACGGAGTTGACGCTCTGAATGATGTGTCCCTTAAAATAAACGACGGCGAGTTT
The DNA here is from genome assembly GCA_945867875.1 of uncultured Ruminococcus sp. Classification (GTDB taxonomy): domain Bacteria; phylum Bacillota; class Clostridia; order Oscillospirales; family Ruminococcaceae; genus Huintestinicola. The sequence goes on from CAMBJF010000233.1 coordinate 2,151, forward strand.
GCTTTTGTGGTGGGCGAGTCGGGCGCAGGAAAAAGTACCCTTATCAGGCTCCTTACAAGAGAGGTCAAGGCTGATGAAAGGGCTGATGTCAAGAGTGTTCTCAGAGTAAACGGCTTTGACCTTATGAAGATGAAGCAGCGTGATGTTCACAAGCTGAGACGTACTATCGGCTTCGTGTTCCAGAACTTTATGCTCATTGATTCCATGACCGTTTATGACAATGTGGCGTTCGTGCTCAGATGCATTGACGCTCCCACGAAGTATATCAGAAAGAGAGTGCCCCAGGTTATCGGTCTCCTTGGACTTCAGGACAAGGCTAACCGCTATCCCGGTCAGCTTTCCGGCGGCGAGCAGCAGCGTGTTGCACTGGCGAGGGCGCTTGTTAACAATCCCCAGCTTATCATTGCCGATGAGCCTACGGGAAATCTTGACCCGAGAACATCGGTGGAGATCGTGAAGCTCCTCAAAGAGATAAACGACAGAGGCACTACGGTGCTTATGGTCACCCACGAACACGAGCTCGTCAAGCGTATGGGCGGCAGACTTATTAATATCCGAAAAGGCGAAATTTCCTTTGACGACAGGATATAAAGAAAGGAATGCAGGTTTTAAATGAGACTTAGCGGTGCAGGCTATCTTATCAAGCAGGGCGTGAGAAATATCCTGAACAACAATATCGCTTCCGTCGCAACCTTCTGCGTTCTGACGGTTTCGCTTCTTATTGTTGGTTTCACGGCACTTTTCACACTTAACATAAACTCTTTTATCAGCGGTGTTGAGGACAAGAACGAGGTGGTTATTTTCCTTACCGATGATGCTGATGACAATTATATCGAAGAGCTTGGAAACAAGCTCAGGGCTGACAGCAACATTTCAGATGTGGTGTTCTGGTCAAAGGAAGAGGCTTTTGACGACCTTAAGAGCAGTATGCCCGATGCGGAGGACATTTTCGGCTACATAGACGAGAACCCTCTTCCCGATGCATACCGCATAAAGATAAAGGACATCTCTCAGATGAGCTCCACTCTTTATGCGATAAACTCCTACAGCCACATCGAAAAGGTGAAGGCTCCTTATGATTTCGTGAATATCCTTACGGGGCTTAAAAGCGCCATAATGGTTGTTTGTGTGGTTATTTTCTTTTCACTGATGCTGGTATGCTTCGTTATGATATCGAACATCACCCGTGCAAGCGTTGAGATGCGCCACAGGGAGATCACCATTATGAAATATGTGGGCGCCACCGACGGATTTATCAAGGTTCCTTTCTTTATCGAGGGTCTGACGCTTGGTATTCTTGCGGGCGTGCTCGCTTCGCTCCTTACTTTTGTGGGATATGACAGGCTTATTGCCCTCCTTTCCACGGAAACAACTCTTTTCTCCGCAATGGGCAGCTCGGGATTTATCCCTCTGAGCACATTTATGTGGAAGCTTGCTGTTATTTACATTGCGGCGGGAGCGCTGCTTGCTTCCATCGGCACTGTGGGAAGCGTCAAGAAGCACGTTAAGGTTTGATAAAAATAAAGAAAAAGAAATGGATCTGAAAGGACAAATAAAATGAAAAGGAAATCGGTGAAGAAGCTTTTTCGCAGTGTAAGCGCCGTTTTTGCGGCAGGTGTAATGGCTGTCTCTTATACACATCTGACGCTGCCGACGATATGCAGTGTG